>NZ_CALRZC010000212.1:0-14811 GCF_943372545.1 Variovorax sp. YR752
GACTTGCCGCGGTTGTCTGAACGCAGCGACCGCAGGTCGCGAAGTGAGTTCTGCGGCACGACCCCGGCGCGAGCATCGCAGTGGAGTCGGCCTGCAAGGCCGACCGCCGCCGCATGAGCCCACAGCGGGCAGCGCCTGCCGCGACGCTCAAGGAAGGCACGAAAGCAGACGTCCGAGAGTTCGAACGCAGATCGATGTCAGGCAGGCCGCTGCACCCCCGCAGCGCGCTGCGGTACGCCAGGCACCGCGTGCTGGCGGATCGACGCCGCCAGCACCGCCTCGAAGCGCTGCACGATCGCCTCCCAGTCGAGCCGCAGCGCTCTCTCCCGTGCGGCGCGGCCGAGTCGCTCACGCCACGCCGGATCGAAGGCCAGCGCCACAGCCGCCTCGACGAACGCCGTGCTGTCGCCCATCGCCACCCGCACGCCCTGCTCGCCGTCGGCGATCACCTGCGCGGCGGCGGCGTAGTCGAAGGCAACCACCGGCAGGCCGCTGGCCATCGCCTCGGTGGTGACGTTGCCGAAGGTCTCGGTCAGGCTGGGGAAGAGGAACAGGTCGGCGCTCGCGTAGTGGGCCGCCAGGTCTTCGCCACGCCGCTGCCCTGCGAAGACCGCACCGGGGCACGCCGAATGCAGATCGTCCCGCTGCGGCCCGCTGCCCACCAGCACCAGCTTGGCCTGCGGCAGGCGGCGCTCGATGGCGCGGAAGGCGTCGAGCAGCACCTCGAGGTTCTTCTCGCGGGCCAGGCGGCCAACGCAGGTGACCACCAGCGTATCGTCGTCGGCCCCCCAGCTCGCGCGCAGTTCGCGATCGCGCCGCGCCGGCGTGAACTGCTGCGTGTCGACACCGCGCGTCACCACCTCCAGCCGCTCGAAGCCCTCGGCGGCCAGTTCGGCCCTGAGCGAATCGGTGGGCACCATGGTGCACAGCGTGCGGTTATGGAACTTGCGCAGGTAGGCCATGATGGGCTTGCGCAGCCAGCCGACGCCGTAGTGCTGGGTGTAGGTGTGGAAGTTGGTGCGGAAGTCAGAGCACACCGGCAGCTTCAGGTGCAGCGCCGCCTGCAGGGCCGACCAGCCGAGCGGCCCTTCGGTCGCGATGTGCACGACGTCGGGCCGCTGCAGCGTCCACAGCCGCACCAGCGCGCGCTTGGACGGCACGCCCATGCGCAGGCTGGGGTAGCGCGGGATCGGCATGCCGCGCAGCAGCACCTCGTGGAAGCGGTCGCCCTGGCCGGCCAGCTGTTCGCGGGTTTGCCGAGGGCGCAGCAGCTGCACGTCGTGGTTGCGCCGCTGCAGGCCCTCGACCATGCGCGCCACCGTCAGCGAAACGCCGTTGACCTCCGGCGGGTAGGTCTCGGTCACGCAGGCGATGCGCATCGAGCGCGACGCCGCCGGGAAGTGGTCGACGATCAGATCGCTGTCGGGCATCGGATCCATGCGGTGATGGTGACGCTGCCGCGCGACCGTTCGATGACAGCGTGACCGTCACGGCGCTTTCACGCGGCGGCGTCACGATTGCGTCACCCATCAACCGCCTTCGAGGGGAATCGTGAATCACATCCTGCAAGAGCTGCGCAGCCTGCGCTGGGACGACCACCGCTACTACCACCAGAGCCGCATCAACCAGAGCCTGCACTTCGTCAGTGCGATCAGCTTCCTGGTGGCCTACCTGCTGCTGTTCATCGACCCGCCGATGGCCGCGATCGTCGGCTGGTGCGTGTCGATGGTGACCCGCCAGTCGGGCCACTTCTTCTTCGAGCCGCGTGGCTTCGACCAGGTCAACCAGGTCACCGACGAGTACAAGGAAGAGGTCAAGGTCGGCTACAACATGCACCGCAAGACGGTGCTGCTGGCGGTGTGGCTGCTGATCCCCGCCGTGCTGTGGTTCGAGCCCTCGCTGTTCGGCCTGATCGAGCCGGCCGACGGCTTCGCCGGCTTCGTGCACGACGTCGGCACGGCCTGGCTGGCGCTGGCCATCGTCGGCCTCGGCTTCCGCGTCGTGCAGCTGTGGCGGCAGGATCGGCTGCGTACCGGCTTGATCTGGCTGGCCAAGATCCTCACCGACCCGTTCCACGACATCGCGCTGTACCACAAGGCACCGCTGTTCCTGCTGCGCGGCGAGCTGATCGACCCGATGCCGCATGCGCGGCACGAGCGCTGAAGCACCGGGCGATCGGCTCAGAAGCGCTGGCGCAGCATCTCCTTGAGGATGCTGCGCCGGATGCCGCGGTCGGACTGCGCAGCGTCGTGCCACCACCAGCCGTCCGCCTTCATCTGCAGCGCCGCGGCGACGAAGCGCTCGCGCACCTCGTGAACCTCGGCCTGCCCGTAGTTCAGGCTGAAGATCAGCCGCCCGCTGCCCACCCAGCTCAGCGCCAGCCCATGCGCACGCAGGTAGAACTGCAGCATCCAGTTGTAGCGCGAGGGCTGCGTGTACAGCACCGTCCAGATGGTCGACAGGTTGGCGATGCGCAGCGGCACGCCGGCCTCGGCGAAGGCGCGGTTGAAGCTCTCGGCATGACCGTTCCAGCGCTCCTCGAGCCCGTCGTACAACGCCTTCACCTCGGGCCGCTCGAGCCGCTCGAGAAACGCCTGCATCGCCGTCATCACATAGGGGTGGGCGTTGAAGGTGCCTCGCGCGAAGCAGATGTCGGCCGGGCGCTCCTCGCGGAAGCGCTTCATCAGCTCGCGCCTGCCGCAGACCACGCCGACCGGCAAGCCGCCGCCGAGCGTCTTGCCGTAGGTGACCATGTCGGCCTTGACGCCGAAGTACTCCTGCGCGCCGCCGGGGGCCAGGCGGAAGCCGACGAACACCTCGTCGAAGATCAGCACGATGCCGCGCTCGCTGCACACCGCGCGCAACCGCTTCAGCCACTCGGTGTAGCGCGCACGGTCGTAGCCGGCACGGCGCGTGCTGTCGACCAGCGAGGAGTCGCCCGGCGCCGAGCCGTTCGGGTGCAGCGCCTGCAGCGGGTTGACCAGCACGCAGGCGATGTCGCTGCGTGTGCGCAGCACCTTCAGGCTGCGTTCGTCCATGTCCTTGAGCGTGTAGGTCTCGCGCGGCGGCAGCGGGTTGCCGGGGCCGGGCTGCACGTCTTCCCACCAGCCGTGGTACGCGCCGGTGAAGCGCACGAGGTGCGTGCGCCGCGTGTGATAGCGCGCCAGCCGCACCGCCTGCATCACCGCCTCGGTGCCGGACATGTGGAACGACACCTCGTCGAGGCCGGAGATCTGGCGCAGCCGGTTCACGTTGGCCAGCAGCGCCGGGTGGTAGGCACCGAGCACCGGGCCGAGCGCGCGCGCGGCGGCGACACCTTCGTCGATGCACTCCTTGTAGGCGTCGTAGCCGAGCAGGTTGACGCCGTAGGAGCCGGTCAGGTCGTAGAAGCGGTTGCCGTCCAGGTCCTCGACCATCACGCCCGACGAACTCTGCAGGAAGCTGCCGATCTTCAGGTGCTCGCGCAGGTAGGGGCTGTACTGGAAGGGCACGCGGTAGCTGCCGGTGAACTGCAGGTCCGACAGGCCCTCGCGCGCCTGCGCCGTCATCGCAGCGCTCTCCGGATAGCGCTGCGCGAAGTCGGCGCACAGGCGGCGGAAGGCGGCGCGGCGTTGCGCCTGCACCTCGGCCGGCGCGTCGTCGGAGCCGAAGAAGCGCTCCTCGTCGTAGGCGTAGCCCGGGATCAGCGACGCGATGCGCTTGGCCATGCGCGAATGGCCGGCCAGCGAGCGGTGCTTGGCGCGCGAGAGTTCCAGCCTTCGCTTGGCGCGCGGCAGGGTCCAGGCCAGTGCGCCGAGCGCGAGGGCGGAGAGAGCGAAGGTTTCGTCCATGGTTCTTCCGGATGTCGACCATGCGTGTCTACCAGCAACGATTGACAAACTCATGAATGTTCAAGCCCTGAGGCGATTCGTTCAGCAGGAAGACCTCAACTTCCTGCTCACCAACCGTGTGCCTCGCATCGCCCTCACGCGCCTGATGGGCCGCTTCAGCCGCATCGAGAGTCCGTGGCTGGCCCGACTGTCGATTGCGGTGTGGCGCCTGTTCACCGACCTCGACCTGAGCGACGCGAAGCAGCAGCGCTTCGCCAGCCTGCACGAGTGCTTCACTCGCGAGCTCGTGCCCGGCGCGCGCACGATCGACCCTGACCCGAGCGTCTTCGCCAGCCCTTGCGACGCGATCGTCGGTGAATGCGGCGAGGTGGCCGGCACGACGCTGTTCCAGGCCAAGGGCTTCCCGTACCAGATGGGCGAGCTGTTCGGGCCGACGCAGGACAGCTCGCCGTTCCGCGACGGCACCTACGTGACGCTGCGCCTGACCTCGGCGATGTACCACCGCTTCCATGCGCCGCACGATGCGCGGCTCGAGCACGTGACCTACCTCAGCGGCGACACCTGGAACGTCAACCCGATCGCGCTGCAGCGTGTCGAGCGGCTGTTCTGCCGCAACGAACGTGCGGTGCTGCGCATGACGCTGGCACGCGGCGGCCATCCCGTCGCACTGGTGCCGGTCGCGGCGATCCTCGTGGCCAGCCTGCGGCTGCATGCGCTGGACGTGCGGCTGCATCTGACGTACCGCGGGCCGAACGAGATGCCCTGCGATGCGACGGTCGCGAAGGGCCAGGAGCTCGGCTGGTTCGAACACGGCTCGACGATCATCGTCTTCGCGCCGCGCGGCTTTGCTCTCGCGCCGGGGATCGTGCGTGGTGCACGCATCCGCATGGGACAGGAATTGATGAGGCTGCCGGACTGAAATGTTCGCACGCCACCGTTGGTACAGCGCGGCGGGCGGTACCCGGCAGGGGCGATTTGTGGGGTGACGAGAAGCGCAGTGCCCGGGTCGGCGCGCGGCAGCGCGCTTCGTGATCTGACTCGCCGCGACTGTTTGAACGGAGCGAGCGAGGCTCGCGCAGTGAGTTTCGCGGCGCGGCCTGGGCGCGAGCATCGCAGTGGAGTCGGCACGCAGTGCCGACCGCCCCACCATGAGCCCCTGCCGGGTACCGCCCGCCGCGCCGCGCCACGCCAAACCCCACCACCGAGCGTCACGCACCTGTCGCACCACCTTCACGCCCGCGTCACTCCGCACGCAGAGCATCGTGGATCATGAAGACGGTCGACCTGGTCTACTTCAACGCTGGTGGCGGCCACCGTGCCGCAGCGCTCGCATTGCAGGAGGCCATCGCCGCGCAGCAGCGCCCCTGGAACGTTCGCCTGGTCAACCTCACCGAGGTGCTCGACCCTGCCGGGCGTTTCCGCCGCGCCACCGGCATGGACCCGGAGGATCTCTACAACAAGCGCCTCGCGCGCGGCTGGACGCTCGGCCTGGCGCAGGAGCTGAAGCTGCTGCAGGGCGTGATCCGCCTCGCCCACGGCTCGCTGGTGAAAACGCTGCAGCAGTACTGGGCGAAGACCGAGCCGGACCTGGTGGTCTCGCTGATCCCCAACTTCAACCGCGCGCTGTACGAGTCGCTGGCCTGCACGCTGCCCGGCGTGCCCTACGTGACCGTGCTCACCGACATGGCGGACCACCCGCCGCACTTCTGGATCGAGCCCGGCCAGCAGCAGCACATCGTCTGCGGCACCGAGCACGCGCTCGCCCAGGCGCGCGCCGCCGGCTACCGCGACGAGCAGTTGTCGCTGACCAGCGGGATGAT
Organism: Variovorax sp. YR752; assembly: GCF_943372545.1. Taxonomy (NCBI): domain Bacteria; kingdom Pseudomonadati; phylum Pseudomonadota; class Betaproteobacteria; order Burkholderiales; family Comamonadaceae; genus Variovorax; species Variovorax sp. YR752. The sequence goes on from NZ_CALRZC010000212.1 coordinate 5,651, forward strand.
GCTGCGGCCGGCCTTCCACCGGTCGATCGACGTCGACCGCGAGCGCGAGTTCATCGCGCTCGGCCTCGACCCCGAGCGCCCCGCCGGCCTGGTGCTGTTCGGCGGCCAGGGCTCGATGCAGATGCTGAAGATCGCGCGGCTGATCGGCGACCGCCAGCTCATCCTGCTGTGCGGCCACAACGCGCCGCTCGCCGAACAGCTGCGTTCGCTGCGTCGCAAGGCGCCGCATGCGGTGCTCGGCTTCACCCGCGAGGTCGGCCGGTACATGGCGCTGGCCGACTGGTTCGTCGGCAAGCCCGGCCCGGGCAGCCTCAGCGAAGCGGTGCAGATGGGCCTGCCGGTGGTCACCTTCTCCAACGCCTGGACCATGCCGCAGGAGCGCTTCAACACCCGCTGGGTGCGCGAGCAGGGCGTCGGCGTGGTGGTGCGCTCGGTGAAGGCGCTGCCGGAGGCCGTCGATGGCCTGCTCGCCGAGCTGCCCGCGTACCGCGCCCGCGTGCGCGCCATCCACAACCGCGCCGTGTTCGAGGTGCCGGGGATCCTCGCCGGGCTGCTGATGCGCTCGGCCGTGCCAGGCACTCCGATCCGCCTGCGGCATCTCTCCGGAGAACTGTCATGACGGTCTGCGTCACGGCCACGAAGACCGCGTCGCCACGCTGCAGCGCGGCGAGAGGCCGATCCACGAACCGGGCCTGACCGAACACCGGTGGCGCGCAACGCCGAGGCCAGCCGGCTGAGGTTGGGGTGGCCCCCGCCTGCCCAACGACGTCAGGGCGCTGCGCCGGCGGCGCTCACGCCGGTGCCGTCTCTGCTGGCGGCCTGACCTCGACCGCCGCCTTCACCTCCATGGCGGCCGGCCGCCACACCATCTCGCCGCGGTCGATGATCTCCAGCCGGCCGTCGTGGTACTCCACCAGCGCGGTGAGGCTCTCGACCCAGTCGCCGTCGTTGCAGTAGAGGATGCCGTCGATCTCGCGGATCTCGGCATGGTGGATGTGGCCGCAGACGACGCCGTGCACGTTGCGCTTGCGCGCCTCGCGCGCCACCGCAGCCTCGAAGTCGCCGACGTAGCTGACCGCGCGCTTGACCTTCAGCTTGAGGTAGCGCGACAGGCTCCAGTACGGCAGGCCCATGCGCGCGCGCACGCGGTTGAACCAGCGGTTGAGCTTGAGCACGAACTCGTAGGCCACGTCGCCGGTGTAGGCCAGCCACTTGGCGCACTGGATCACGCCGTCGAACAGGTCGCCATGGGTGATCCACAGCCGCTTGCCGTCGGCGGTGACGTGGATGCAGTCGTCCATCACCTCGACGCCGCCGAAGTTGTGCGTCACGTAGCGGCGTGCGAACTCGTCGTGGTTGCCGGGCACGAAGATCACCTTTGTGCCCTTGCGCGCCTTGCGCAGGATCTTCTGCACCACGTCGTTGTGCGCCTGCGGCCAGTACCAGGAGCGGCGCAGCTGCCAGCCGTCGATGATGTCGCCGACCAGGTAGAGCGTTTCGCAGTGCACGTCGCGCAGGAAGTCGAGCAGCGCGTGCGCCTGGCAGCCGGGCGTGCCCAGGTGCAGGTCGGAGATCCACACCGTGCGGACGTGGATCGTGCCGGGCGTGTCGTCGTGGTCCATGCGGGGGTCCGTCGTGGGCATGGTTAGACATGCTTGCGCATTCGCGTGACGCCGACATGACCCGCGCAAGACGCCTTCGCGTCCAAGGGGTGTCACAGGGTTTTCACGGGGAGCGACTTCAATCGATGCTCTCGCAACGCAACGGTCGCCGCCATGGCGCCTGCGCATCCTCCCTGGAGTACTGACTTGAATCGCTCACTCATTGCAGCGGCCGTGCTGACCGCGATGTCCACCGCCGCCTTCGCGCAGAGCAACGTCGTCATCTACGGCCTGATCGACCAGGGCCTGATCAAGGGCAACGGCGGCACCGCCACCAACCCGGGCGGCCTCGGCACCTCGGAGGCCTGGACGCTGGGCCAGGCCTCGACCTCGCGCCTGGGCGTGCGCGGCAACGAAGACCTCGGCGGCGGCCTGTCGGCCCAGTTCCAGATCGAGCACCGCTTCAACCCCGACACCGGCTCGGTCAACAGCGCTAACTCGTTCTGGAACGGCCGCTCCTACGTGCAGTTGACGAACAAGTCCGCCGGCGCCGTCTACCTGGGCCGCGAGTACACGCCGGCCTACTTCGTGCAGGTCAAGTCCGACCCGTTCGGCAACGACGGCGTCGGCCAGGCCGGATCGACCGCGCTGTGGGCCAACTACCAGACGCCCGATGCAGTGGGCAACGGCACGCGCGCCTCGAACTCGGTCGGCTACAAGACCCCGAACTTCGGCGGCTTCACGGCGTCGGCCGCGGTGGGCCTGAGCGAAACCACCGGCCTGGGCCGCGTGCAGAGCTTCAATGCGGAATACGCGGCCGGCCCGATCTATGCCGGCCTGGGCTTCGAGCAGGTCAAGGACGGCAGCAGCGACGGCCGCGGTGTCACCAGCCTCGCGCTCCACTACAACTTCGGCGTCGTCAAGCCCATCCTCTACTACGCGCAGAGCAAGACCGACACGAACGGCGACACCAAGTCCAAGGTCTACATGATCGGCGCCACCGCCCCGCTGGGCAACGGCACGCTCAAGGCGATGTACTTCGACCTCGACTCCGACGTCGACAGCCGCGACCGCTCCAAGTTCGGCCTCGGCTACAACTACACGCTGAGCAAGCGCACCAACCTGTACTTCGACATCGGCCAAGCCAAGCAGACCGACCTGGACAACAACCGCGCCTATGCGCTGGGCGTGAAGCACACGTTCTGATCGAGCCACACGCGGCGGCGACCGGGCATCCCCACTGGAGAACGACCATGACCTTCTTCCGACTCCCCTTCGCCGCCGCCGCGCTGGCGCTGGCGGCACTCGTGTCGCCCGCCTGCGCGCACAAGGACCACAACGACCACAGGCGCGACGCCAGCACGCCGATCGAACTCGGCCCGCGCCCGTTCTTCCTCGTCGACGACATGCGCGAAGGCCCGCTCAAGCGCAAGCTCGAGCAGTGCGCGCGCCGCGGCCACTACACCGCGCGCGACTGGTCGATCGGCCACCGCGGCGCGGCGCTGCAATTCCCCGAGCACACCGTCGAGTCCTACGTGGCGGCGGCGCGCATGGGCGCCGGCATCGTCGAGTGCGACGTGACCTTCACGAAGGACAAGGAGCTGGTCTGCCGCCATGCGCAGAACGACCTGCACACGACGACCAACATCCTCGTCACGCCGCTGGCTGCGAAGTGCACCAAGCCGTTCGTGCCGGCCAGCTACGACGCCGCCGGCAAGCTGCTGACGCCGGCCACCGCCGAGTGCCGCACCAGCGACATCACGCTGGCCGAGTTCAAGACCCTGCGCGGCAAGATGGACGCCTCCGACCCGCGCGCCCGCACGCCGCAGGAGTACCTCGGCGGCACCGCGAACTTCCGCACCGACCTCTACGCCGGCCCGAGCAGCGGCACGCTGCTGACCCACCGCGAGAGCATCGAGCTGTTCAAGTCGCTGGGCGTGAAGATGACGCCGGAGCTCAAGTACCCGAGCGTCACGATGCCCTTCGACGGCTTCACGCAGGAAGCCTACGCGCAGAAGATGATCGACGAGTACAAGGCTGCCGGCGTGAGCCCGCGGCACGTCTGGCCGCAGTCGTTCTACCAGCCCGACGTGCTGTACTGGGTGCGCAACGAGCCGGCCTTCGGCCGTCAGGCGGTATTCCTCGACGACGCCGGCACCGTGGCCGACCTGCCGACCTACGGCGAGCTGACGAACTACAAGTCGCAGGGCATCAACATCGTCGCGCCGCCGATCTTCGCGCTGCTGACGACCGACCCGAGCGGCCGCATCGTGCCCTCGGCCTACGCGCGCAACGCCAAGGCGGCCGGCCTGGATATCATCACCTGGACGCTGGAGCGCTCGGGCATCCTGGCCGACGGCAACAACGGCTTCTACTACCAGAGCTTCGACAGTGCCATCCAGCGCGAAGGCGACATGATGACCGTGCTCGACGTGCTGGCGCGCGAAGTCGGCATCCTCGGCATCTTCTCCGACTGGCCGGCCACGACCACCTTCTACGCCAACTGCGCGGGCCTGCGCTGAGGCGCGCGGGCTGACGGCATCGATCGTCGTCAGCCCGTCGCCTCGACGATCACCTGGAGCGTCAGTCGCAACGCGGTCTCGTAGACCGCGTCGATGGCGACGGGCGCCGCGCCGGGCGCCACCTCGACGACCGGGAAGCCTGCAGTCAGCGGCCAGTCCGCCACGGCGAGCAGCGCATCGGAGCCGTCGGGCGCGGCCAGCGTGATGCCGGCCAGGCGGCCGGCGCGGTCGAACACCGGCCCGCCGCGCGCCCCCGGGGGCATCGTCACGCCGAGCGGTCGCGGCCCGGCGGCCGGCAAGCGGCCGAAGAAGCCCTGGCGCAGCAGCGGCCAGGCCGGCTCGGTGTGGTCGGCCACGGCGTGTTCGACGACCGTCGCCGGGCTGCCGGCGAAGGGCACGCGGCTCGCGGTCGTCGCGCCGGCATCGACGGGCAGTGCTGGGTCGAGCGCAAGCAGCGCAAGACCTGCAGGCTCGAAGGCTTGCGTGACGCGGCCGGCGACGGTCTGGCCGAGGCCGTTGCGCAGCAGCACGGCCGTGGCGCCGCGCAACGTGGCCAGCGGGACCAGCGCGCTGCGGCCACCCTGCAGCAAGGTGGCCGTGCCGGCCACGCGCCCCTGGCCAGGTTGCGGGCTGGCGCCGTGGCCGTACGGCGCCGCGCGCAGCGGCGCCGCGAGCAGTGAACCGCTCGGCTGCGGCCAGGGCGCCGCGAGCTGGTCGCGCGCGAGCCGCAGCGCGGCATCCTCCGGCTGGCGCTCCGCCGCGTCGGCCAGCAGCCGCGCAGCGATCACCGACTGGCCGCCGACGTGCAGCAGCCATGCGTAGAGCGCCAGCGCACCGGTGAAGCCGCGGTGCGCCAGCGCGGCGTGCGCACCGAAGGCCAGTGCCTGCCGGTACTGACCGGCCTGCATCTGCGCGCGCACGATCGAACACTCCGTGTCGGGCGCGTGCATCAGCATCGCGGCACGTTGGAACACGTCCTGCGCGGCCAGTGCCTCGCCGGCAGCGAGCAGCGCCTCGCCTTCGGCGAGCAGCCGGGTGCGCTCGGCGGCATCGGCGGCCGCCTCCGGCCCGCCGAACAGGCGGCGCCAGTTCTCGAAGCTGCCGGGCAGCAGCGGCTGTGCCGCCGCACTCCCCGCGGCCGCCGCGAGGGCGACCAGCACGGCACGCCGGCCAGGCCGGCGCGCCTGCTGCTTCGGCAGCGATCCTGTCAAGGCAGGCGCACGATGCGCGGCTTCTTCAGCAGCGCCGAAGCCGGGTCGTGGGCCACTGCCGGTGCCTTGTAGCCCGCCATGTAGGCGACCAGCGCATCGATGTCCTGCGCACCGCCGAGGGCATTCGCACCCTCCAGCAGCACGCTGAAGCCATCGCCGCCGGTGGCGATGAAGTTGTTCACCGTGACGCGGTAGGTGCGCGTCGGGTTGAGCACCAGGCCGGCCTGCACGAGCTGCTCCGGGGCACCGGTCGTTGCCGGCGGCACCACCGTCAGGTCGGTCGGCGTCAGCCAGACGTCCTGCACCTTGCTGCAGGGGGCGGCCGAGGCGCTCCACGAGTAGCTCAGCCCGTTGGAGATCTGCAGGATGCGCTGCGTGGTCTGGCCCAGGCAGCCGACGAACTGCTGCTCGAGCAGGTTCTTGATCTGCGTGGCGGTCAGCGTCATCGTCACCAGGCTGTTGCCGAAGGGCTGCACGGTGAAGGCGTTGCCGTAGGTGACGTCGTACGGATAGCTCGCACCCGCAAACGCGAAACCCGGGTTGCGCACGCCGCCCGCGTTCATGAAGGCCATCACCGCGCCGCCGAGCGCGGCGGGCTGCGTCGCCGCGAGCTGGGCGTCGGCAATCAGGTCGCCGGCGGGCATTTCGCCGGCCGTGTCGGCCGCGTTGGGCATCGCGGCGGTGATCGAACCGATCACCTGGTTGGCCAGCGGCGACACCGCGGTGCGGTAGGCGTCGACGGTCTGCTTGACCTGCGGGTTGGCGGCGATGCGCGCGGCGATGTCCGGGTCGGTGCGGTCGACGAGGCGGTTGACCGGCGCGACGGCAATCACGTCGCCGCTGCGGCGGTCGATCTGCACGTCGATCTCGGTCAGCACGCGGCCGAAGGCGCTGGCGCTGGTCACCGGGATCAGCCGGCCGCGCTTGTTGGGCAGGCCGGTCGCACGCGGGGTGGCCACCGGCGCGCCGCTGACGGCGACGACATCGACCGTCTTTGCCGAGCAGTTGTAGGCGGCATGGGTGTGGCCGCTGATCACCAGGTCGACGGCGTTGTCCAGTCGCGCCACGATCTTGCGGATGTCGCTGTCGCTGCCGTCGCCGTTCTTCAGGTCGCCCAGGCAGCCGTTGATGTCGCTGGCATTGCCCGCGCCGTTCTGGAAGCCGCCCTGGTGCACCAGCACGACGATCGCCTCGACGCCCTTGCGGCGCAGCTCGGGCACCAGCGCGTTGACGGTGTCGGCCTCGTCGCGGAACTCGAGCCCGGCCACGCCCACCGGCGTGACGATGGTCGGCGTCGCCTTCAGCGTCATGCCGATGAAGGCCACGCGCACGCCGCCCTCGAACTCCTTGATGCCGTAGGGGCGCAGCAGCGGCCGGCCGGTGTCCTGGCGAATCACGTTGGCCGACAGCCATTTGAACCTCGCGCCGTCGAAGCTGCCCGGCGCGATCGAGCCGAAGCCCTTGCAGCTGTTCGGATCGGGCACGCCGGCGACGATCTTGCAGCCGCCCTTCTGCAGGCGCAGCAGTTCGGCCGAGCCCTTGTCGAACTCGTGGTTGCCGACCGCGTTGAACTCCAGGCCGATCTGGTTCAGCGTCTCGACCGAGGGCTCGTCGAAGAACAGCGAGGAGATCAGCGGCGTCGCGCCGATGAAGTCGCCGGCGCCGACGACGACGTGGTTCGGGTTGGCCTCCTTCATGCGCTGCACATAGGCCGCCATGTACTCGGCGCCGCCGACGGCCGGCCGCTGCGCAGCCGGCACCGTGGTGTTGAGGCCGAAGGTGCCCGGCGTCTCGAGGTTGCCGTGGTAGTCGTTGAAGCCGATGATCTTCACGCTCACCGGGCGCTTGGGGTGCTTGTCACGGCCCCAGCCCCAGCCTCGACTGTCGCCACGGTCGTTGTCGCGGTCATTGGCCAGCGCGGTGCCGGCGAGCACGGCGAGGGCGGTCGCGGCGCACAGCGCGCGAACGGTGAGCTTCATGGTCATTCCTCCAGGTCGGTTTGCCGCGCAGGTTCTCAGCCCGGCATGACAGGGGCGTGACGAGGCTGCTGCCGTCATCGACGTTTCACAGGCAGCGACAAGACTCGCCGGCATCCCCGCCGTCTTGAAAGGTCTGCCCATGAGTCACCCCAATCGCCGCGAGTTCATGCGCACCGTTGCCGTCGGCTCGATGGCCGTCGGCGGCGCCGTCGCGCTCAGCGGCTGCGAGCTCGGCGGCTTCGAGTTCCTGCACGGCGTCGCCAGCGGCGACCCGCTCGCGCACCGCGTGATCCTGTGGACGCGCATCAGCGCCGACGCGGCCATGCAGGAGATCTGGACCAAGCTCGAGGCCGAGGCAGCCGGCAACCTGCAGGCCCGCCAGCGCTGGCTGGAGTCGCGCCGCGTGCCGGTGCAGTGGGAGGTCGCGCGCGACGCAGGCTTCCGCGAGCTGATCGCGCGAGGGATTGCACTGGCGCGTGCCGAGGGCGACTTCACGGTCAAGGTCGACGTGGGCGCGCTGCGCCCTGCCACCACCTACTACTACCGCTTCAACTGCCTGGGCGCGCTGTCGCCGATCGGCCGCACGCGCACGCTGCCCAGCGGCCGCGTCGACCAGGTGCGCCTGGCCGTGGTGTCCTGCTCGAACTACCCGGCGGGCTTCTTCAACGTCTATGCGCGCATTGCCGAACGCGACGACCTCGACGCCGTGCTGCACCTGGGCGACTACCTGTACGAGTACGACGCCGCGGGCTATGCGTCAGGGCAGGCGGCACAGCTCGACCGCGTGGTCGAGCCGGCGACGGAGTTGCTGTCGCTGGCCGACTACCGCACCCGCCACGCGCAGTACCGCAGCGACCCGGATGCGCAGGCGATGCACGCCGCGCTGCCGATGATCGCCGTCTGGGACGACCACGAGATCGCCAACGACACCTGGAAGAACGGCGCCGAGAACCACAGCCCGGCCACCGAAGGCGAGTGGAAGCTTCGCCGTGCCGCGGCCATCCGTGCCTATCACGAGTGGATGCCGACCCGCCTGCCCGACGCCGCCCGGCCCGAGCGCATCTTCCGCAGCTTCGACTTCGGCGACCTGGTCTCGCTGCACATGCTCGACACGCGGGTCATCGGCCGCGACGAGCAGTTCGACCTGACCGACTTCATCGGCGCCACCGGCTTCGACGGGGCCGCCTTCGCGGCGGCGATCGGCGATCCGGCGCGCCAGTTGCTCGGCGTCGAGCAGATGGCCTGGTTGCAGACGCAGCTCGCCCGCTCCCATGCCCGGTGGCAGGTGCTCGGCCAGCAGGTGCTCATGGGCCGCATGAACGTGCCGCTGCCGCTGCTGCTGGGCACACCGGTGTCGGTCTATGCGGCCGCCGCGGCCAAGGCGCAGGCCGGGCTGCCGCTGACGCCGCAGGAGCAGGCGCTGCTGGCCCAGCCCGCGCTGCCGTACAACCTCGACGCCTGGGACGGCTACGCCGCGGCGCGCGAAGCGGTGTTCGGCTATGCGCGCGCGCTGGATCGCAACCTCGTGGTGCTGTCCGGCGACACGCACAACGCCTGGGCCAATGACCTGGTGGATGCACAGGGCGTGGCGATCGGCGTCGAGTTCGCGACGCCCTCCGTCACCTCGCCGGGCTTCGAGACCATCTTCCCCGACGAGCAGCCGCTCGCCTTCGCCGGCGCGCTGCAGCAACTGATCGGGCCGCTGGTCTATGCCGACACCAGCCGGCGCGGCTACATGGTGGTCAGCGCGACGCGCGAGGAGGTGCAGGCGCAGTGGGTCTACGTCGACACCATCGCGACGCGGGGCGGAACGGCCGAGGTGGGCCGCACGCTGCGCACGCTGCCCGG
>NZ_CALRZC010000213.1:0-14807 GCF_943372545.1 Variovorax sp. YR752
GTGGATTCCAGCGGCCAACCCGTGCCCGAGACCTGGTACCGCTCGGCCGCACCGGCGCGCATCCGCGCCGGACGCGACATCGTCGGCACCGAGGCGCTCATCGTGAACAACGACCCGCGCGATGTGTCGCTGATCGAGGCCGGACGCGACATCCTGTATGCGAACGTGCAGGTCGCGGGTCCCGGCGCGCTGGAGGTTTCGGCCGGCCGCCACATCACGCAGGACGACCGTGCCAGCGTGGTGAGCCGCGGCGCACTGGCCGAGGGCGACACGCGCCCCGGCGCGAGCATCGCGATGATGGCCGGCATGGGCCCGATGGGCGTGGGCGGGCCGGATTTCTCGGCCATTGCCGATCGCTACCTCGACCCGGCGAAGCGCGCCGAGTCGGGCCCCGGCCAGTCGCTGGCCAGCCAGCCGGGCCGCGTGGTGAAAACGTATGACACCGAACTGGCCGCATGGCTCAAGGAGCGCTACGGCTTCGTCGCCACCAGCGCCGACGTGAAGGACCCGGGCAGCGCGCTCGCGTACTTCAAGGCGCTGGCGCCCGAACAGCAGCGCGTGTTCCTGCGCGGTGTGTACTTCGCCGAACTGCGTGCGGGTGGCCGCGAGTACAACGACGTGGACGGCCCGCGCTACGGCAGCTACCTGCGCGGTCGCGGCATGATCGCCACGCTGTTCCCCGACCTCGACGCGGCGGGCCAGGAAGTGGTGCGCACCGGCGACATCATCCTGTACGGCCCCTCGGGCGTGCACACCGACTTCGGCGGCGACATCCAGATGCTCGCGCCGGGCGGGCAGATCGTGGTGGGCGTGCAGGGCGCGGTGCCGCCGGGCAGCGCGGGCGTCATCACGCAGGGCATGGGCCACATCCAGCTGTTCAGCGAAGGCAGCCTGCTCTTGGGCCTGTCGCGCGTGATGACCACCTTCGGCGGCGACGTGCTGGCCTGGTCGGAGCAGGGCGACATCAACGCCGGCCGCGGCTCCAAGACCACGCTGGTCTACACGCCGCCCAAGCGCGTGTACGACAACATCGGCAACGTGAAGCTGTCGTCGCAGGTGCCCAGCTCGGGCGCCGGCCTGGCCACGCTGGCGCCCATCGCCGAAGTGCCGGCAGGCGACATGGACCTGATCGCGCCGCTGGGCACCATCGACGCGGGCGAAGCGGGCATCCGCGTGTCGGGCAGCGTGAACCTCGCGGCCCTGCAGGTGGTGAACGCGGCCAACATCCAGGTCAAGGGCGAGTCGGCCGGCCTGCCGGTGGTGGCGTCGGTGAACGTGGGCGCGCTGACCAATGCCAGCGCCGCGGCCTCGCAGGCCACGGCAGCGGCACAGGACGTGATGCAGCGCGAACGCGCGGCGGCACGCCAGAGTCTGCCCTCGGTGTTCTCGGTGCGCGTGCTGGGCTTCGGCAACGAGCCTGCCGACGGTGCGGCGGCGCCATCCGATGCGGGCCGCGCCACGGCACGCCCGGTGGGCTACGACGAGACCAGCCCGGTGCAGGTGCTGGGCCGCGGGCCGCTGGGCGATGCGCAGAAGACGAAGCTCACGGCGCAGGAGCGGCGCTTGTTGGGGCAGTGAGCGGGCAGAGGTCGTGCATGAAATTTTTGTGACAAACGGCAGTCGCGGGCGCGCCATTTCGTCTTGGATTGATAGCTCTCACGACGTTGCATATCCATGACTTCTTCTTCCGACACGACCCGCGGCTGGCGCCGCCTGCGACTGGCGCTCGGCTGGCTCGGCCTCGGGCTGTCGGCCGCCGTCGCGCCGCTTGCGGCATCGGCGCAGACACAGCCGCAGCCGCAGGTGCCGCAGCACTGGATCAGCTACGCCAACCTCGCAAGCAACCAGCTGCAGTCGTCGCTCAGCGACCCGGCCAGCGAGACCGTGGTGCGGCTGCACACGTGGATGCAGGACCGCATGCTGAAAGAGGGCCAGCCCGTGCCGCCCGCGCCGGTGGTGGTGCGCGTGTGGGTCGCGGGCAGCGGCAAGGTCGAGCGCGTGGCCTTCGATTCGCTGGGCGATGCGCAGGCCGACACCGACCTGCGCGCGCTGCTCACCGCGCAGCCGCTGGCCGAGCCGCCGCCGCGCGACATGCGCCAGCCGATGGTGCTGCAACTCACGCTGAGCTTTGTCGCGCGCACCTGACCGATCGCGCCGCCGCTTGATCTGCGCGGCGCTGCTGGGCCTTGCGGCCGTCGCGCCGCTGCACGCCGCCATGCCGTGGCCGGTGCCGGGGCTCGCGGCGCTGGTCAAGGCCTACGGGCCGGCCGTGGTCCACATCGGCGTGGAACGGCCGTCGGTGCCGGCGCGCCGCTACAGCGACCGCTGGCTGCTGCGCGCACCGCCGGCCGAGGCCGACGAAAGCAGCCTGGGCAGCGGCTTCCTCGTGAGCGCCGACGGGCTCATATTGACCAACGCGCACGTGGTCGCGCATGGCACGCAGATCCGCGTGAAGCTGCCCGACCGGCGCGAGTTCCAGGCGCGGCTGATCGGCCTCGATGCGCTGGCCGACGTGGCGCTGCTGAAGATCGACGCGACGGGTTTGCCCACGGTGCGCATCGGCGATCCGGCGGACGTGGAGCCCGGCGACGGCGTGGCGGCCATCGGCTCGCCCTACGGCTTCGGCAACTCGGTGACGGCCGGCATCGTCAGCGCCAAGGGGCGGCTGCTGCCGGGGGCCGAGTCGATGCAGTTCCTGCAGACCGACGTGCCGATCAACCCCGGCAACTCGGGCGGGCCGCTGTTCAACCTGCGCGGCGAGGTGATCGGCATCAACTCGCGCATCTACAGCCGCAGCGGCGGCTACCAGGGGCTGTCGTTCGCCATTCCCATCGACGCCGCCATGCGCATCAAGGACCAGCTGCTGGCCACCGGCACCGTCACGCGCGGGCGCATCGGCGTGGCCGTGCAGGAGGTGGGGCAGGCGCTGGCCGACACCTTTCGCCTGCCGCGCCCGGCCGGCGCGCTGGTGACCGACGTGGAGCCGCGCGGTGCGGCGGCGCGCGGCGGGCTGAAGACCGGCGACGTGATCCTGTCGGTGCAGGGCCGCGAGGTGGTGCAGGCGGCCGACGCGCTCGGCTTCATCGCCGAGCAGGTGCCGGGGCAGCGCGCGCGCCTCATGGTGTGGCGCGACCGCGCCGAGCACGTGGTCGAGGTGAAAGTGGAGGGCTACGACACGCCGCGCCTGCAGGGTGATGTTGCTGCTTCGATGCCCTCACGTCTGGGCTTCGCGGTGCGCCCGCTGGCGCCGGCCGAGCGGCAGTTTCTGCGCGTGGAGGGCGGGCTGCTGGTGCAGCGCGTGAACGTGGCGGCATCGCGCGCGGGCGTGCAGCCGGGCGACGTGATCCTGGCGCTCAATGGCCAGCCGATCGACAGCGCCGAGGCATTGGCGCAGGCATTCGATGGGGCCGACGGCACGGCGGCGTTGCTGGTGCAGCGCGCGGGCGCGCGGATCTTCGTGCCGATCTGCGCGCGGGCCGGGTCGCCGAAGTGCTGAGCGCAAACCTGCCGCGTCATCCGAACGTCATGCTGCGAACCTAGCATCCGCTTCGACATGCCCCCGGGCCGTGGCTTTCGCCGGGCGTATCGAACTCATGCGGCATGCACCTCTTTCCTTTCCTCTTGTCTCCTTCGCCTGCCTCGCGCTGGTCGCCTGCATGACCGCCCGCGCGCAGTCCGACCTGGCACCGCGTCGACCGCACGACGCGCGCATCGCCTTCGACATCACGGCCCAGCCGCTGGCCGCGGCGCTGGAGCAGTACGGCCGTGCGACCGGGCTGCCCGTGTTCTTCGATGCCGAGCGCGTGGCCGGACGCCGTGCCGCGCCCGTGCACGGCCTGTTCGATGCGCAGGCCGCACTCGATGCATTGCTCGCGGGCACGGGCCTGGTCGCCGACGACGCCGGCGTGGGGGCCACGACCGCCTTCGTGCTCCGGCTCGCACCGACAACGTCCGCGCCGGCACGGCCTGCCGACGCGGTGCAGGCCGCGCCCGCCACCGTTGACCGCGCTTACGACGGGCTGGTCCAGACCCGCATCTGGGAAGCCTTGTGCGCGCACCCGCGCTCGGCGCCGGGCGGCTACCGGGCCGCGACGCGTTTCGTCATCGATGGCACGGGCCGCATCGCCCATGCCTTCCTGCTGCACACCAGCGGCGACCGTGTGCGCGACGACGCCATCCTCGACACCCTGCGGCAGTTGCGCATCGATCGCGCGCCGCCGCCGGACATGGCGCAGCCGCTCACGATGCTGATCCTGCCGCGCTCGCAGACGCCCGGGCTCGAATGCCCGGTGCGGCACTGACGCATCGCCATGCCCGAGAACGCGCTGCCCGCATTGCGCGACTTTCTGGTCGCGCGCTACGACGAGCTCAAGCAGCGGCTCGCGCGGCGGCTGGGCAACGCCGACCGCGCCAGCGACGCGCTGCAGGACACCTGGCTGCGCCTGGAAAGCCGCGACGACATCGACGGCGTGCACGACCCCGCCGCCTACCTGCTGCGCGTGGCGGTCAACCTGGCCTACGACCAGATCGCAAAGCAGGGGCGGCTCGCCACGTCCGACGAGATCGAGGCGCTGCTCGACGAAACGCCTGACCCCGCGCCGGGCCCTGCGCAGATCGTGCAAGACCGCGCGGAGCTGGCTGCGCTGCGCGCGCTCATCGAGCGCCTGCCGCCACGGCGCCGGCAGGTGCTGGTGATGGTGCGCTGGCAGCACCTGCCGCAGCGCGAGGTGGCGGCGCGGCTCGGCATCTCGCTGCGCACGGTGGAGAAAGAACTCAAGGAGGCGCATGACCACATCGCCGCCCGCATGGGCCGCGTGGACCGCGTGGATCGCGCTCACGAAGCGAGGGAGCCGCATGACAAATAAATTGCGGTTCACCGCGTCGAGAGCCGTCTCATGGGTATGCGAAATCTTTCAACGCGCACGGGTTGACGCCCCGATGACCCCGCCCGATGCACACGCACAAGCCTTGCGCGAAGCGCAGGCCTGGCTGCGCCGGCTGTCGTCCGGCGCGGCGACGCAGCACGACGTCGAAGGCTTTCGCCGCTGGCGCGACGGCGACCCGCTGCGCCAGCCCGCGCTCGCGCAGGCCCGACGCCTGTGGCAGGCGCTCGATCCGGCCATCGGCGGCATGCCGGCCGAAGTTCAACGACCTCCCGTGGTGCCGGCGCGGCCCGTGGCGGCGCGTCGCGCGTTCCTCGGTGCGGCGGTGGGCGCGGCCGGCGCTGCGGGCGTGGCGGTGGTCTCTCCGCCGCTGGGCCTGTGGCCGTCGCTCGGCGAGTGGAACGCCGACTACCGCACGGCCACCGGCGAGCAGCGCGCGGTGCAGGTGGCCGAAGGCGTCGACCTGACGCTCAACACGCAGACCAGCGTGCAGCGCCGCAGCGTCGAGGGCCGCGTCGTCGGCATCGATCTGATCGCGGGCGAGGCGGCGGTCGATCTGGTGGCCGGGCCGCAGCCCTTCGGCGTCGTGGCGGGCGCGGCCCGCAGCGAGGCGCAGGCCGGTCGCTTCGAGGTGCGCTACCTCGCGGGCCGGGGCTGCGTGACCTGCCTCGAAGGGCGCGTGCGCGTCACGCATGCGAGGGGCACGCGCGAGCTGCAGGCCGGCGAGCAGGTGCTGTACGACGCAGGCTCGCTCGGGCCGGTGGCGGGCGTGGCCACCCGGGAGCCTTCGGCCTGGCGCAGCGGCGTGCTGGTGTTCCGCCAGACGCCGCTGGCGCATGTGATCGACGAGATCAACCGCTACCGGCCGGGCCGCGTGGTGCTGCTGGCGCAGCGCCTGGCCGGGCGTGAAGTCAGCGGGCGTTTCGCCATCGCCTCGCTCGACACGGTGCTGGTGCAGATCCAGCGCTCGTACGACCTCGATGCGCGCGCGCTGCCGGGCGGCGTGCTGCTCCTTAGCTGATGAATGTGACAGCCTGATTGGCCCTCGCGTGCGCTCAGGATTGGTCCAGAAAGTTAGCGGTTTTGTTTGCGTTCCCCGGTCTGTCCCGTAAGGGGCACGGATTCCGTGCCTGTGCATTTCATTCTTTACGGGTCGTCAGATGAACACACACGAGGGACACCGCAGCCGCCGCCAGGGCGCTGCCGTGCATGCGAGGAGCTTCCGGATTTCGCCGCTGGCACAGGCCATGGCGCTGGCACTGGCCGCCGGTGCGGCCACCGCGCCGGCCCACGCGCAGCGCGCCTTCAGCCCGACCTGGTTCAACGCCAAGGGCGCGGCGCAGGCCACCGCCACGGCCACCGGCCTGATGCCCAACGGGTCGCCGGCAGCGCAGTTCACGAGCCCGCTCGCGCAGCAGCAGCGCGCCAGCGAGCAGCTGCGGCAATCGATCGGCAACCTGAACCTGGCGGCGCGCGGCATCGCGGCGCAGCAGGCCGCACAGGAGGCCGCGCGGCGCGCCGCGCAGAACGATCCCTCGGTGCCCGATGGCCTGGCCGACGGCGGCCTGAAGGTCGACACGAATTCGCTGACGGCCGGCTGGTCGAATGCGCGCGCCCTGACCGGTGAGTCGCAGAAGCAGGTCGACGGCCGCACGGTCGTCACCGTCGAGCAGACGGCCGACAAGGCCATCCTGAACTGGGAGACCTTCAACGTCGGCAAGAACACCACCGTGGCTTTCGCGCAGCAGAAAGACTGGGCGGTGCTCAACAAAGTGAACGACCCGCAGGCGCGGCCGAGCCAGATCCAGGGGCGGATCAAGGCCGACGGCACGGTGATGGTCGCGAACCGCAACGGCATCGTGTTCAGCGGCAGCAGCCAAGTCGACACGCGCAACCTCGTGGCCGCGGCGGCGCAGATCGACGACGCGCAGTTCCAGGCCCACGGCGTGTACGCCAACGGCAACACGCCCAACTTCAAGAACGCGCAGGGCCGCGTCGAGGTGCAGGCCGGCGCAAGGCTTTCCACGCCCGCGCCGGGCTCGGCCACGCAGGGCGGCGGCTATGTGCTGCTGCTGGGCAGCGAGGTGCACAACGCCGGCGAGATCGCCACGCCGGGCGGGCAGGCGATGCTGGCGGCGGGCGACAGCTTCACGATCCGCAAGGGCGTGGGCACCGACGGCAACCTGGGCTCGACCACGCGCGGCAACGAAGTCGCGGTGACGCTGGCCGCGGACAGCAAGGCCGGCCTTGTCCGCAACTCGGGCCTGATCCAGGCGCCCACCGGCGACGTCACGCTGGCGGGGCGCGAGGTGGTGCAAGGCGGCGTCATCCTCTCCAGCACGTCGGTCAACGCACGGGGCACGGTGCACCTGAACGCGACCGGTGCCACAGGCAAGGTCACGCTCGGCGAAGGCAGCACCACGGCCATCGTGCTCGACACCAGCGGCGCGACCGCGCTCGACAGCCAGCGCACCGGGCTCATGGCACCGGCGGTGCAGGTGGGCACGGGCAACATCGTGCTGGCGGGCAACGACCGCCGCGACCTGTCGCGCGTCGACATCGCCAGCGGCGGCACGGTCGAGTTCCAGGCCGACTCGCTCACGCTGGCCACGGGCGGCCAGGTGGTGGTCGACGCCAAGCAGCGCAGCCTCGTGCGCGAGCGCGCGCGCATCGACGTGTCGGGCGCGGTGGGCGTGAAGCTCGCGATGGAATCCAACAACATCAAGATCAACGTGCAGGGCAACGAGCAGCGCGATGCGCCGCTCAACCGCGACAGCAAGAACCTCAACAACAACGACCTGTGGATCGACCGGCGCTCGCTGGTCTTCGTGCCCGACGGCACCGGCGGCTACCAGGGCGAACGCTGGTACACCGGCGGCGGCCTGCTCGAGGTGGGCGGCTACCTCGGCACGCAGGCGCACGGCATGGGCGAGTGGATGGCGCAGGGCGGCGTGGTGGGCTTCAGCGGCGGTGAGCTGGTCACGCAGCGCGGCGCGAGCATCAACATTTCGGGTGGCACGCTCGACGTGCTCACGGGCAAGCTCAACCAGAGCTGGCTCAAGGGCGCCGACGGGCGGCTGTACGAAGTGTCGAAGGCGCCGGGCGACCTGCGCTACACGGGCGTCTACAAGGGCTTCGAGGACGAACATGCGCGCTGGGGCAAGAACACCACGGGCTTCTTCTACAACCCGCTGATCGGCCCGCAGACGCGGCTGGAAAGCGGCTACACCGTGGGCCGCGATGCCGGTCTGCTCGTCGTCGGCACCCAGGCCGCGGTGCTCGAAGGCGAGATCGTCGGCGAGACCTTCCAGGGCGCCCGGCAGACACAGGCGCGCCAGGCCGGGCTCGACGGCTACCAGCAGTCGACCGGCGCGGTGGCGCAGCGCGGGCAGTTCGTCGTGGGCCGCTACGACGCCTACTACGACAAGGCGACCGGTGCGATCCACCGGCGGCTCGACAGCGCCGGCATCAAGAACGTCGTGCTGGGCGACACGGCCGACATTGCGGCCGGTCTCGACCTCGCGACGGCGTTGCCGGCCGAACGCCGTGACACGCTGGTGCTCGACGCGGCGCAGCTCAGCGGCTTCCGCCTGGGCGCGGTGCGCCTCGCGGCCACCGACAGCATCGCGGTCGACACGGCACTGCAGGCGGGCGACGGCGGAAATATCACGCTGTACAGCCCGGGCGTGAAGGTCAACGCCGACCTCGTCGCGCGCGGCGGCAGCATCCAGCTGGGCAACGTGCTCGAACAGGTCAGCCTCAACTACCTGAAGGACACGAGCACGCTCACCGCGCCCGCCGGCGGCACGACCTCGGTGGTGCTCGCAAACGGCGCGACGCTCGACACCCGCGGCCTGTGGACCCACCTGCTGACGAACCCCGCCGATGCGGGCGGCGTGGCGTATCGCAACGGCGGCAGCGTGTCGGTGCGCAGCACCGGCGACGTGGTGCTGGGCACCGGCAGCGTCATCGACGTGTCGTCCGGCGCGGCGCTGTTGGCCAAGGCCAAGCAGCAGGGTGGCAAGGGCGGCAGCGTCACGCTCGAGGCGGACGGCTTCAACGCCGGCAGCGGCCATGTCGCGCTCGACGGCGCGGTGCTGCGCGGCCACGGC
Organism: Variovorax sp. YR752; assembly: GCF_943372545.1. Classification (NCBI taxonomy): domain Bacteria; kingdom Pseudomonadati; phylum Pseudomonadota; class Betaproteobacteria; order Burkholderiales; family Comamonadaceae; genus Variovorax; species Variovorax sp. YR752. The sequence continues at coordinate 8,996 of NZ_CALRZC010000213.1, forward strand.
GTGGACGGCGGCGGCACGCTGACCGTGCAGACCATGCGCGTCGCCATCGGCGACACCTCGGGCATGTCGCAGGCCGACACGCTGATGCTCGACGCGGGCTTCTTCGACAAGGGCTTCAGCCGCTATGCGCTCATCGGCAACCACGGCCTTGTCGTGGCCGACGGTGCGCAGGTCGATGTGACGATGCCGGTGTACCGCTTCGGCGCCAACGCGCAGAACATCGTCACCGGCAGCCGCCCGGCCGACGCGCTCGAGGTGTGGACGCCGCCGCTCTACCAGGAAGACGCCACCAAGGCGGTGCTCACGCAGCGCAAGGGCGCGAGCCTGTCGCTGCAGGCCGGCACGACGACCACGCTCGCCCAGGAACTGCCGACGGTGCAGGCCGTGGTGGGCAAGGGCGCAACGATCCATGTCGATCCGGGCCAGGCCATCGAGGTACGCAGCGCCGGCCAGCTCACGGTGGACGGCACGCTGCGCGCGAACAGCGGGCGCATCGTGCTGAAGACGGTGGACATCACCGACCTCGAGGCCGACATTGCCAATGCAAAGGCCCATGCCCGCTCGATCTGGATCGGCGGGCAGGCGGTGCTCGATGCGTCGGCGCACGCGGCCACCGCCACCGACACCACCGGCAAGCGCTACGGCCTGGTGCGCGACGGCGGCAGCATCGTGGTCGGCGGAGAAATCGATGCGCTGGCAAGCAAGGCCACCGCGTCGCAGAACTTCGTCGTCGTGCGCCCTGGCGCGCTGCTCGATGCCTCGGGCACGCATGCGGTGCTCGACGTGAACGGCCTCGGCGCCACCGACGTCGCCAGCAACGGCGGCAGCATCTCGCTCGCGTCGTACAACGGGCTGCATCTGGACGGCAGCTTGCGCGCCGTCGCAGGCGGCGAGCGCGCGGCCGGCGGCACGCTGGCCGTGGTGCTCGGCACGCCGGGCCTGCGCCTGCACCTGGACCCGCTGCAGCAGGCGGAAGACCGCGTGCGCCGTCACCGCGTGCTGGTGCTGGGCGTGGAGCAAGGCGCACCGCTCGCACCCGACACCCTGCAGGCCGGCGTCGACGACGGCGCTCTCGCATACGGCCAGGCCCGGCTGGGCACCGACACGGTCCGGCGCGGCGGCTTCGACACCCTCTCGCTGTTTGCCGGCTCCACGCTCGCCTTCGAAGACGGCGTCGACCTGCGCATGCGGCAGAGCCTGCAGATCTATGCCGGCGGCCTCGCGCTCGGCACCGACGCACCCGACGACGCGCACGTGGCGCTGTCGGCCGCGCATGTGCGGCTGGCCGGCGCGATGCCGTCGTTCACGCGCGAAGTCTTGAGGGCACCCGGCGCCGAAGGCGGTGTGGTGCGCGTGCCCTCTGGCACCCGCCTCGATGTGGCCGGTGACCTGATCGACATCCGCGACGGCATGGGCTTCGGCGTCAACGGCAAGGTCCCGGTGCTCGACAGCGCGAGCGAAGCGCCCACGGTCGACCTGGCCGCCTTCGGCCACGTCACGCTGGCCAGCAGCGGCGACCTGCGCTTTCTGCAAGGCCGGCAAGACGTCGGCATTTCCACGAGCCTCGTCGTGCCCGGCAGCCTGACCCTGCGCGCCGCGCAGATCTATCCGGCCACGGGCGTGGTGGCGCTCGTGTCCGCGGGCCTGGCGCCGGATGGCACCTACCGGCCCGACACGGCGCTGCGCATCGAGGGCACGGGCGCGACGCCGGACGTGCCGTACGCGGCCTTCGGCAACCTGTCGCTGCGCGCCGGCGTCATCGAGCAGGGCGGCGTGGTGCGGGTGCCGCTCGGGCAACTGACGCTCGGCGATGCGCTCACCACGCAGGTCAAGCTGCTGCCCGGCAGCCTCACGTCCGTGAGCGGCGAGGGGCTGAACATGCCCTATGGCGGCACGGTCGACGGCCTCAACTACCTGTACGACGGCAAGCAGGTCAAGCTCACCGGCGTGGGCGCGGGCGACCTCTACAAACGCAACCAGACGATCGGCCTCACGTTCATGGGGGCCAGCGTGCAGGGCCAGGAAGGCGCCACGCTCGACCTGTCGGGTGGCGGCAACCTCACGGGCGCGGGCTTCGTGAGCGGACGCGGCGGCTCGACCGACGCGCGCTTCAGCCCGCTGATGCAGGTCGGCACGCACGGCGGCTTCACGCTGCCAGGGCTCGCGACGAACCCCGTGTATGCCATCGTGCCCGGCGTGCAGCCGGCGGTGGCGCCCACGGGTGCGGAGAAGGGCGCGGTCGATCCGCTCGTGGGCCAGCACATCACCATCGGCGCCGGCGTGCCGGGCCTGCCCGCGGGCACCTACACGCTGATGCCCTCGACTTATGCGCTGCAGCGGGGCGCCTTCCGCGTGGAGTTGAACGGCGCGGGCGGCCTGGGTGCGCCCACGGGCACGCTGGCGATGCGTAACGGCTCGTGGCTCACGGCCGCGCAACTGGGCGTGGGCCGCACCGGCATCGGCGACACGCTGTTCCGCCAGGCCATCGTGACCTCGGGCGAGGTGCTGCGCAGCTACTCGCAATACAACGAGATGGGCTACGCCGACTTCGTGCGCGCCGATGCGCTGCGCGTGGGCGTGCCGCGCGCCATGCTGCCGGCGGACGCACGCAACCTGCACCTGAATCTCTCACCCGGTGCGGGCGCCGACGCCTTCCGCTTCGACGGCACGGCGCGCTTCCGGGTGGGCGCGGGCGGGCGGGGCGGGTCCGTGGCGGCCACGACCAGCGATGAGCAGTTCGGCCTGGAGATCGTCGCGGCCGGCGCGCCGGCGACGGCGGGCTTCCAGGGCGTCACGCTCGACGCCGGCGCCCTCAGCGGCATGGGCGCGGCGCGCCTGGTCATCGGCGGGTTGCAGGGTGCTGACTATGGGCAGAGCGGCAACGTCATCCAGACCGGCGACGGCGGGGGCAGCGTGGTGCTGCGCCAGGGGGCGGTGCTGTCCGCGCCCGAAGTGTTCCTGGCCGCGGTGGCGGTGACCGAAGGCTCGCCGCTCGGCGTGGTCGTCGAGCAGGGCGCGCGCATCCACACGCTCGGCCGCGGCAAGGCCGCGTATGACGCCGACGACGGCTTCGTCTATGCCGCGAACGGCCAGATGCTGATGGTCTCCAACGGCCGGGTGAGCACGCTGCCGGTGCCGCAGACCCAGGCCGAGTCGGACAACCGCAGCCTGCAGATCGGCGTGTGTGCCAGCGCGTCGTGCAGCGGGCAGACCGAGCTGTATTCCGAAGGCACCATCGCCATGGTGACGCCCGACCGCTTCGAGATGAACGAGGCGGTGCGCTACGGCACACGCCACCTCGCGCTGGCGGTGCGCGGCATCAACGTGGGCGACAGCGCCGCGCTGGCCGCCGCCGAGGCCGGCCACACGCTGCCGCCGGGGCTGGCCATGAGCCAGGCCCTGCTCGACCGCCTGCTGCGCGGCGACCGGCAGTACGGCGCGCCCGCGCTCGAAACGCTGGAGTTGAGCGCCAGCGGCGGCGTCAACTTCTTCGGCACCGCAGCGCTGGACACCATCGACCCCGCCACCGGCAAGGCGACGATGGCGCAGCTGGTGCTGGCCACGCCCGCCATCTACGGCCAGGGCGACGCGGGCGACGTGGCGACCATTCGCACGGGCCGCCTGGTGTGGCAGGGCGCGACCACGGCGCCTTCGGCCGTGGTGCGCGGTGGCGCGGGCACCGGCAGCGGCACGCTGAACATCGAGGCCGAGCACATCGAGTTCGGCTACGGCCCGAACAGCCAGCCGAGCGGCATGGACGATGCCGGCCGCCTGGTGCTGGGCTTTGCCGACGTGAACCTGAAGGCCAGCGAGCGCCTGAGCGCCAACCACAAGGGCAGCCTCTCGGTCTACCAGTCGCAGGGCGCGTACGAAGCCGGCAAGGGCTACGCGTACAGCGGCGGCAACCTGAACATCGTGGCGCCGCTGTTGACGGGCGAGGCGGGTTCGGTGAACCGCATCACGGCGAGCGGCACGCTGCGCGTGGCCACACCCACCGGCGCGCCGGCGGCTGCCACCGGCGATGCGGCACTGGGCGCCGAGCTGAGCCTGCGCGGACGCGACGTGACGCTCGACACCACCGTGGCGCTGCCCAGCGGCAAGCTCACGCTGAGCGCCGAACGCGACCTCACGCTGACCGACCGCGCAGTGCTCGACCTGTCGGGCCGCCAGGTGGTGTTCAACGACGTGAGCAGGTACAGCGCCGGCGGCGACGTGGTGCTCGAAAGTCTGCACGGCAACCTGCGGCAGGCGGCGGGCTCGGTGATCGACATATCGGCGCAGAACAACCGCGCGGGCACGCTGAAGGCGATGGCGCTCGACGATGCAGCCGGAGCGGGGGGCACAGTCGACCTGCAGGGCCGCATCCTCGGCGCGAGCAGCGGCCACTACGACGCGGGCGGCACGCGCGTGCCGTTCCTGGCGGGCAGCGTGGAAGTGCGCGCGCGGCAGCTCGGCGATGCCGAGTTCGCGGCGCTCAATCAGCGGCTGAACGACGGCGGCGTGTTCGGCGCGCGCAGCTTCCAGTTGCGCCAGGGCGACCTTTCCATCGGCGACGGCCTGAAGGCCGGCGAGGTGAACGTGTCGCTCGACAACGGCAGCCTCACCGTCACCGGCACCATCGACGCGAGCGGCGAGCGCGTGGGCCGCATCAGCCTGGCGGCAAAGCACAACCTCACGCTGGCCGGCAGCGCGGTGCTCGACGCGCACGGCCGCACGCTGCGCGTGGACAGCCACGGCCAGATCATCGATTCGCCCAACCGCGCGATGGTGGCGCTCACGTCGAACGACGGGCAGCTCACGCTCGCCTCGGGTGCGCGCATCGACCTGCGCCACGGCACCGACGCCAAGGTGGGCGGCGAACCGGGCCAGAACGACGGCCGGGCGCGCGGCACGCTGGAGCTCAACGCAGGCCGCACCGGCGAGACGGTCGGCGACATCCGCATCGACGCCAGCGGCACCCTCGCCATCGACGGCGCGCGCTCCATCGCGGTGAACGGCATGTGGCGCTACGACGATGCCCGCTTCGGCACCGACGCCGCAGCCACCGGCCGGCCCTATCAGGTCATCGACCAGGCGTACCTCGACGCCAAGCACCTGCAGAGCACGGCCTTCATCGACCACGCGCTGGCCAACGGCGCGTTGATGAACGGCAAGCTCGCGGGCCTGAACAACGCGCGCTATGCCGATGCCTTCCACTTGCGCCCCGGCGTGGAGATCGTCAGCAAGACAGCCGACGGCGACCTGGTGGTGCAGGGCGACCTCGACCTGTCGGGCCACCGCTATGCGAGCGCCAACCCGCACACGCGCAAGACCGGCGTGTACGGCTCGGGCGAAGTGGGCGCGCTGGCCTTGCGCGCGGGCGGCAACCTCGACATCTTCGGCAGCATCAACGACGGCTTCGCGCCGCCGCCTGCCACGCAGGACGACGGCGGCTGGCTGCTGCTGCCAGGCGTCAACCTGCTGCGCGGCGACACCGTGCTGCCGCGCGGCGGCGTGGTGCTGGCCGACGGCACGACCTTCGAAGGCGGCGCCGGCACGCTCAACTACGACCTGCCGCTCAAGTCGACGCTCTTCGTGGCCGGGCAAGTGATGCCGGTGGCCAGCGTGCTGGCCCAGGCACTCGAACTGAAGGTGGGCACGGTGCTGAGTGCCGACGTGCGCAACGCCTCGGGCGCGCTGCTGTTCGCGGCGGGCAGCATCGTCAGCGGCGCCGACGTGACGCTGCCGGTGGGCACGCGCCTGGGGGCCGGCATGCGCCTGCCGTCGGCGGCCACGCTGTCGGGCGTGGTGTGGCCCAAGGGCGTGCCGCTGC
>NZ_CALRZC010000214.1:0-14525 GCF_943372545.1 Variovorax sp. YR752
CGACCTGCTTGAACTGCACGGACATGGTGGCTCGGGCGGTGGGGTGGCGTCACGATCATAGCGATCGACCTACGGGAATGTCCCAGCACAGCTTCACCAGGTGGTAAGGCCAAATGCAATCACGATGGTCAGGTGGCCTTACCAAACGCAAGCAACCGGCGAAGCTGCCGACGCGCCGCCGCTGCTGAGCCTGCGCGGCATCACGAAGCGGTTCGTGGGGGTCACGGCGCTCGAGGACGTCTGCTTCGACCTGCGCCGCGGTGAGGTGCACGCCCTGTGCGGCGAGAACGGCGCCGGCAAGTCCACGCTGATGAAGATCCTCAGCGGCCAGCTGCAGCCCGATGCTGGCGAGATCGTCTTCAAGGGCCAGGCGGCACGCTTTGCCTCGACATCCGAGGCGCAGGCGGCAGGCATCGCGATGATCCACCAGGAGCTGAACCTCGTGCCGCATCTGTCGGTGGCCGAGAACATCTTCCTGGCGCGCGAGCCGCGCCGCGGCCTGTTCATCGATCGGGCACGCCTGCAGGGGGACACGCAGCGCTGCCTGGACCGACTCGGGGTCGACATCTCGCCGCGGGCGATCGTGCGCTCGCTGTCGGTCGCGCAACGGCAGATGGTCGAGATCGCCAAGGCGCTGTCGGTCGACGCCGAGGTGCTGATCATGGACGAGCCGACGTCGTCGCTCACCGAGTCCGAAACCCGGCTCCTGTTCAAGGCGATCCGCGAGCTCAGGAGCGCCGGCGTGGCGCTCGTCTACATCTCGCACCGGCTCGACGAGATGGCGCACATCGTCGACCGCATCACCGTGCTGCGCGACGGGCGCCACGTCAGCACCGATCACATTGCGCTGACCAGCGCCGACGAGGTCGTGACGCGGATGGTCGGGCGCACGCTGGAAGACAAGTTCCCGCCGGCCACGCGCGTGCCCTCGCGCGAGGTGCTGCTGGCGGTGCAGGGGCTGACGCGCCGGGGTGCGTTCGCGGACGTGAACTTCGAACTGCGCCGTGGCGAGATCCTCGGCTTTGCCGGGCTGATCGGTGCGGGCCGCACCGAGGTGGCACGCGCGGTGTTCGGTGCGGATCTGCCCGACGCCGGCGCCGTGCGACTCGAGGGCCGGGAACTGCAGATCCGCTCGCCGCGCGACGCCATCGCGCATGGCGTCGCCTACCTGTCCGAGGACCGCAAGGGCGAGGGCCTCGCGCTGGCCATGACCGTGGCGCACAACATCAGCCTGGCCAACCCCGCCGGCGTCGCCAACGGCCTGGGCTTCATTCGCTTCCCACTGGAGGCCGCGGTTGCGCAGCGATATGTCGATTCGCTGGCCATCCGCACGCCGTCGGCGCACCAGGCGGTGCGCCTGCTCTCGGGCGGCAACCAGCAGAAGGTGGTGATCGCGAAGTGGCTGTTCCGCGACTCGCGCGTGCTGTTCTTCGACGAACCGACGCGCGGCATCGATGTCGGCGCGAAGTACGCCATCTACAAGCTGCTCGACGCACTGGCCGCGCAGGGCATCGGCGTGGTGCTCATCAGCTCCGAACTGCCAGAGATCCTCGGCATGACCGACCGCGTCGCCGTGTTCCATGCCGGCCGCCTGCGCACGATCCTCGAGACGCGATCCACCAACCAGGAACACATCATGCAGCACGCCTCGGGGCGGGTCGCTGCCGCCAGCCCATGAACGACAAGCAGAAGGACCTGTTCCAGAAGTTCGCGGCGCTCGCCAGCCTGTTCGGGCTGACGGTCGTGTTCGCCTTCGTCAGCGACGCCTTCCTGACGGTCGGCAACGGCATGACGGTGGCCTTGCAGGTGACGTCGATCGCCTACCTCGGCATCGGTGCCACCTGCGTGATCATCACCGGCGGAATCGACCTGTCGGTGGGCGCGATCCTCGCCCTGTCCGGCGTCGTGGCAGCGCTGGCGGTCAAGGCCGGAGCGCCAGTGCCGGTCGGGTTGATCGCCGGCGTTCTCGTCGGTGCGCTGTGTGGCCTCGTCAATGGCGTGGCGGTCACCTGGCTGCGCCTGCCGCCCTTCATCGCGACGCTCGGAATGATGCTGGTGGCACGCGGCGTGGCGCTGCAGATCACCGACGCCAAGGCCATCGGCGGGCTGGGCGACAGCTTTGCCGAACTCGGCAACGGCTCGCTCTGGCGTGTCGTCAGCGTGGGCGCCGACGGATTCCCCGAGGTGCACTTTCCCGGCATTCCCTACCCCGTGCTGTTGATGGCGGCACTCGCCATCGCGGTGGCGGTGATGCTCAATCGCACGACGCTGGGCCGGCACCTCTACGCGATCGGCTCGAACAGCGAGGCAGCGCGCCTGTCCGGCGTGAACGTGCGCGCGGTGACGCTGTTCGCCTACATCCTGTCCGGCACGCTTGCCGGGCTCACCGGCTGCGTGCTGGCCTCGCGGCTGGTCACCGCGCAGCCCAGCGAGGGCCTGATGTACGAACTGGACGCCATCGCGGCCGCCGTGATCGGCGGCACCTCGCTGTCGGGCGGCGTCGGCACGATCTCGGGCACCGTGATCGGCGCCTTCGTGATCGGCATCCTGCGCAACGGCTTGAACATGGGCGGCGTATCCGCCTTCACGCAGCAGATCGTCATCGGTCTGGTCATCCTGCTCACGGTGTGGATCGATCAGATGCGGCATCGACGATGACATCCCCGCCGGCGGGACAGGCCGGCAGCCCTGAAGTGAGACAACCCCTTTCCAACGAAGGATCGCCATGAAGACTCTGCTCACCACCCTGTGCGCCGCCACGCTGGCGCTGTCTGCCGTTCCGGCCGCGGCCGCCGACAAGGAGATCGCGGTCATCGTCAAGACCGTCAACTCCGACTTCTGGCAGAACGTCAAGAAGGGCGCCAACGACGGCGCCGCCAAGCTCAAGGGCTACACCGCCACCTTCCAGGGCGCGGCGTCCGACACCGACCTCGCCGGCCAGGTGGCGCTGGTCGAGAACGCGGTGAACCGCAAGGTGGCCGGGATCGTTCTCGCGCCCTCCGACCCCGACGCGCTGATCCCGGCGATGAAGAAGGCCTGGGAAGCCAAGATCCCGGTCATCCTGATCGACTCCGCCGCATCGGATTCCGGCAAGAGCTACTACCAGTCCTTCCTGGCCACCGACAACAAGAAGGCCGGAGAGCTGTGCGCGCAGGCGCTGATCGACAAGATCGGCAAGGAGGGCAAGATCGCGATCATGTCCTTCACCGCGGGCTCGGGCTCCGAGATCGGCCGCGTCGGCGGCTTCAAGAAGTACATCGAAACCCACTCCAAGCTGAAGATCGTCTCGACCCTCTACTCGAACTCGCAGATGGGCACGGCGCTCAACCAGACAACCGACGTGCTGGCCGCCAACCCGGACCTGAAGGGCCTGTTCGGTGCCAACGAACCCACCGCGATCGGCATGGGCCGCGCGCTGGTTCAGTCGGGCAAGGCCGGCAAGGTGGCGGCGATCGGCTTCGACGGCAACGGCGACCTGCAGGCCTTCGTCAAGGACGGCACCATCGAGGCCATCGCGGTGCAGAGCGCCTACATGATGGGCCACCTGGGCGTGACCACGGTGGCCGACGTGGTCGCCGGCAAGAAGGTGCCGAAGTTCCTCGACACCGGCGTCGTGATGGTCACGAAGAAGAACATCGACACGCCGCAAGCGAAGAACGTCCTGTATTGAGACTGTTCCTGCCCGACCGCAGATGGCCGTGATGAAGATCACCGACCGGCGGCCCCTGCCGCGCACGGGGCTGGCGCTGCCGGTGTTCGGGCTCGGCTGCGCGCAGGTCGGCGGCTTGTACCAGGCGATGTCGGATGCGGAGGCCGCCGCGCTGTTCGACGCCGCCTGGATGTTCGGGCTGCGCCTGTTCGATACGGCGCCGTACTACGGCTACACACGCTCCGAGCGCCGCATCGCGGTGGCGCTGGCGTCGCGGCCACGCGCGGAGTTCCTGCTCAGCACCAAGGTCGGCCGGCTGATGCGGCCGGATGCAAGCGTCCGCCCTGGGGACGACGGATGGGCCGATCCGCTGCCCTTCCGCCCGCACTTCGACTACAGCCACGACGGTGTGCTGCGTTCGTTCGACGACAGCCTTCAGCGGCTGGGCATGGCCAGCGTCGACCTGATCCACGTGCACGACATCGGCGAACGCACGCACGGCCAGCGGCAATCGCTGCATTGGGAGCAACTCACGCGCGGCGGCGGCTTTCGCGCGCTCGAGCGGCTGCGCCACGAAGGCGCGGTGAAGGCGGTCGGTCTCGGGGTCAACGAGTGGCAGATCGCCCATGCCGGTGTGCTGGCCTTCGATCTGGACTGCGTGATGCTCGCCGGCCGCTACACCCTGCTCGAACAGGAGTCGCTCTCGCCTTTCCTCGACGACTGCCTGCAGCGCGGGGTCGCCGTGCTGGCCGCCGGACCCTTCAACTCCGGTGTGCTGGCCGGCGCGTCGAGTTTCGACTACGGCCCGGTGCCGGGCAGCGTGGTGCGGCGCGTGCAGGGGCTGCAGACCGTCTGCGCCGAGTTCGATGTGCCGCTGCCTGCCGCTGCGTTGCAGTTTCCGTTGGCGCACCCGGCCGTGGTCAGCTGCGTGGCGGGGGCACACGACACGCAGCAACTGATGCAGAACATCCGCTGGTTCGAGACGGCGATCCCGGCGGACTTCTGGCGCGCACTGCAGGCCCGCGGACTGATCGATGGCCGCGCGCCGCTGCCCCTGGATTGAGCGCACGGCGATGCACATCGACGCTCACCAGCACTTCTGGCGACTCGCCGACCGGCAAGGCCAGTGGCCGCCGCCGGCGCTGGCGCCCCTGTACCGCGACTTCGCACCCGCCGACCTGTTGCCGTCATTGCAGCGCTGCCGCATCGCCGGCACCGTGCTGGTCCAGTCGCTGCCGTCCCTGGGCGACACCGAGTTCATGCTGGAACTGGCCCAGCGCCACGACTTCATCCTCGGCGTGGTCGGGTGGGTCGACCTGAAGAGCGCCGGAGCGCCGCTGTACATCGCCCACCTGGCGCAGTACCGCAAGTTCAAGGGCCTGCGGCCGATGCTGCAGGATCTCGGCGACGATCGCTGGATCGACGATCCGGCGCTCGATCTCGCCGTTCAGTGCATGGTCGATCACGGCCTCAGCTTCGACGCGCTGGTGCTGCAGCGACACCTGCCCGCGCTGCGTTGTTTCGCTCGCCGCCATCCCGACCTGCCGATCGTGGTCGACCATGCCGCCAAGCCCGCCATCGCGCGAGGTGCGTTGCGGACCTGGCAGCGCGAGATCGCCGCGCTCGCCCGGCTGCCGAATGTCCACTGCAAGCTGTCCGGCCTGCTCACCGAGGGCGGGCCGGGCTGCGACCAGGCCCGTCTGCGACCCTGTGTCGAGCATGTGTTCGACAGCTTCGGATCGTCGCGCCTGATGTGGGGAAGCGACTGGCCGGTGCTGCGCCTGGCCACCGACTACGACGAGTGGTTTGCGATGGCGCACAGCCTGTGCACATCGCAACCCGGCGTCGGCGACGCCGAACTCGATGCGGTGTTCGGGGGCAATGCCCACCGCTTCTACCGCCTTGACCACTCACCGAACCGACAAGGATTCCCATGCTGACCGTGGTCTGTCAATCGCCGGGTGTGTTGCGCGCCGAGAACCGCCCCGAGCCTGTGCGCGGCGCGGCCGATGTGCTCGTGCGCGTCAAGCGAGTCGGCGTGTGCGGCACCGACCTGCACATCTTCTCGGGAGACCAGCCCTACCTCGAGTACCCGCGCGTGATGGGCCATGAACTGTCGGGTGTGGTCGCCGAGGCGGCGCCAGGCAGTCCGCTCGCGGCGGGTGATCCGGTGTTCGTGATGCCCTACATCTCCTGCGGCACCTGCGTCGCATGCCGGTCGGGCAAGACGAACTGCTGCGTGAACATCCAGGTGCTGGGCGTGCATCGGGACGGCGCCTTCACCGAACTGCTGGCCGTGCCGCAGGGCTTCGTGCACAAGGCCGAAGGCGTCAGCCTGGACCAGGCGGCGATGATCGAGTTCCTCGCCATCGGCGCGCACGCCGTGCGGCGGGGCGAGGTCGGACCGGGCCAGCGCGTGCTGGTGGTCGGCGCCGGGCCGATCGGCATGGCAGCGCTGATCTTCAGCCGCCTGCGTGGCGCCATCGTCACCGCGATGGACACGCGCCCCGAGCGCGTCGGCTTCTGCGTTCAGTCGCTCGGCGCCGATGCCGGCGTCATGGTCGGGCCGGACGACGAGGCGAGGCTCGCGGAGCTGAGCAGCGGCGAGTTCTTCGACGTCGTCTTCGATGCCACCGGCAGCCGGCAGGCGATGGAGCGCGGCTTCCGCTTCGTCGCACATGGCGGCAGGTACGTGCTCGTGTCGATCGTGCGAGACTCGATCAGCTTTGCCGACCCCGAGTTCCACAAGCGCGAAACCACGCTGCTGGGCAGCCGCAATGCGACGATGGAGGACTTCGACACCGTGCTCCGCGCGATGCGGGCAGGGCAGATTCCGGATGGCGCGCTCAACACGCACCGGCTGCAACTGCACAACGTGCCCGCCGACTTCGCGACGCTGCTGGATCCGGCGCAGCGGGTCATCAAGGCCATCGTCGAGTGCTAGGCGCTGCACCGATCCTGCAGTTCGGCACGGGCCGCTTCCTGCAGGCGCACGTGGACCTGTTCGTGTCGCAGGCGCTGCCGCTCGGACAGGCGCTGGGCGGCATCGCCGTGGTGCAGAGCACCGACAGCGCGCAGAGCAGCATCCGGCTGGCCGCGCTCGGCCGCGCGGCGGGCTATCCGGTGCGCATTCGCGGTCTGCACGAGAGCCGGCCGGTGGACGAGGTGGTGAACGTGGACTCGGTGCGTAGCGCCTGGCACGCCGGGCGCGACTGGGCGCGGCTGCTGGACGCGGTGGCGACGCAGGTGCAGGTGATCGTCTCGAATACGGCCGACCAGGGATACGCGCTCGACCCGGCCGATGGCGCAGCGCTGCTCGGTGCCGCCGCTGCGGTGCCGCGAAGCTTTCCGGCCAAGCTCGTCGTTCTGCTGCAGCATCGCTGGCGCTGCAATCCCTCCGCGCCGACGACGCTTCTGCCGTGCGAGCTGGTCGGCCGCAACGGCGATGTGCTGCGCGAGGCCGTGGTCGGCCTGGCGAGCGGCTGGGGGGCGACAGCGGACTTCATCGCCTACCTTCGCGATCACTGCGTCTGGGCCAACTCGCTGGTCGACCGCATCGTCTCGGAACCGCTGCAACCGGTGGGCGCGATCGCCGAGCCGTACGCGCTGTGGGCGATCGAGCGGCAGCCGCGCATGCTGCTGCCGTGCAGCCATCCGGCGATCGTGCTGACCGATGAACTTGCCAGCTTCGAGCGCCGCAAGCTGTGGCTGCTCAACCTCGCACACAGCTTTCTGGCCGAATGCTGGCTGACAGAAGGCCGCCCGCACGACGAGACAGTGCTCGAAGCCATGTGCGACTCGACGATGCGAACGCGCCTCGAAGCGGTCTGGCATGAAGAGGTGCTGCCGGTCTTCGATGCGGCGGGCCAGGGCGATGAGGCGCGCGCCTACCTCGTCGAGCTGCGCGAGCGGCTCTTGAACCCGTTCCTGGCGCACCGCCTGTTCGACGTCGCGCAGAACCACGCGCAGAAGAAGCTGCGGCGCTTCGCGCCGGTGATCCAGGCCGCCAGGTCGGCTGCGCTGGGAATCCGCCAGCGCCGGCTTCGTGCTGCACTGGAAGCCGCATCGGGTTGACGGCCGGGCTCCTGCTGAGGTTGTCCGCGGGCCGTGCCTGGGGCGTGACCGTTCGCGAGTCCGTCAAAGCGCAGGTGCGGGGCGGGGCGCATCCTGCCGCACCGCCTGCCGATTTGGGATCACGCCCTGCCTGATATTGCCCATACAGTGATCTCGCAAGAGAGCAACGTTGCCAACCCCAAGCCCCCAGACATCCGACGAGAGCCCCATGACGAACAGCACCGACCCTGGCAGGCATCAACTTCGCAGGAACTCGCTGGGCCTGATCTCGGTGACCTTCATGGTGATCTCGGCCGCGGCGCCGCTGACCGGCGTGGCGGGCGCCGTGCCGATCGCCTTCCTGCTCGGCAACGGCACCGGCGTGCCCGCGACCTTCGTGTTCATGACGCTCGTGATGCTGGCCTTCTCCGCCGGCTACGTGGCCGTGTCGCGCCATGTGCGCAACGCCGGCGCCTTCTACGCCTATGCCGCGCGCGGCCTGGGGGGGCTCTGGGGGGGGCGCCTCGGCCTTCATCGCGCTCGTGGCCTACAACGCATTGCAGTTCGGCCTCATCGGTCTGCTCGGCGGTGTCGCGTCGGGCGTCTTCGCGGGGCTGGGCCTGGCTCTGCCGTGGTGGGCCTGGAGCCTCGCCGCCGTCTTGCTGGTGGGCGTGCTGGGCTACCGGCAGGTGGATCTCTCGGCCAAGGTGCTCGTGGTCCTGGTGGTGCTGGAGTACCTCATCGTGTTCGTGGTCGACTTCGCCATCCTCAAGGCCGGCGGGGCCAGCGGCCTGTCGGTGAACCTGTTCGATCCGTCGGCGCTCTTCTCCGGGTCGCTGACGGCCGCGGTGCTGTTCTGCCTGGGTTCCTTCATGGGCTTCGAGGCGACGACCATCTATGCAGAAGAAGCGCGCGACCCTGACAAGACCATCCCGCGGGCCACCTTCCTGTCCGTGCTGCTGATCGGCGCATTCTTCGTCTTCACCACCTGGCTGATGATCGCTGGCGTCGGCGCCAATGAACTGATCCCTTCGCTGAAGGCGCTCAGCGACCCGACCAGCTTCTTCTTCGAACTGGCCGGCCGCTACGTGGGCGGCCCGGTGCCGACCATCGCCGGCGTGCTGCTGGTCTCCAGCCTCTTCGCGGCCGTCTCGGCCTTCCACAACTACATCGCACGCTACAGCTACGTGGCCGGTCGCGAAGGCCTGCTGCCCGCCGCGTGCGGCCGCACCCACGGCGTGTTCGAGAGCCCGCACATCGGCTCGGTGATCCAGACCGTGGGCGCGCTGGGGGTGATTGCGGTCTTCGCCGGGCTCGGCCTGGATCCGGTGCTCAACCTGTTCACCTGGATCTCGCAGGTCGGTGTGCTGGGCGTCCTCGGCCTGATGGCCATCACCTCCATGGCCGTCGTCGTCTTCTTCCGCCGGGAGGGTGGTGGATCGACGATGCGGACGCTGGTGCTTCCGATTGTCTCCGGCCTGGTCATGGCTGCGCTGTTCGTCTACGTCTTCATGCACTTCGGCGACCTGACGGGTACCCAGGGCGGTCTGCTCGGCGTGCTTCTGCCGTCGATGATCCCTGTGGCCGGCATCGTCGGGTGGATGATCGCCGCGCGTCTGCGGGCCGGCCGCCCGGCGGCCTTCGCGAGCATGGGCGCGAGTCGCGTCTGAGAAACCCGGCTCTGGCACGACGACTCGCCACGCCGCCCCGGCGTCGTTGATCCAACGGCACGGCGCGATCGGATCGCGCCGCTGCTCGCACGTGTGCACCGACCTTGCCTGAGTCTGATGTCGTAGATCGCGTTCCCAGCGGCCGGCCATGCAGGACGCGACATGGACCGTGTTGGGTACGATCTGAGACTGCTCGTTGGTAGGCAGTTGACGGTACGCGTCAGCCGCTCGCGGCAACTTGCGCACAGCATCGCGAATGAGTGTGCCGGTGGCCATGGGAAGTGTCTTTCGAGCCAATTCAGGAAGCCAATGGTGAGGCTGCCGGCGGCTTCAGGTCATCCCATGACGTGATCCTGTGGCGGAGGATGCTCTGCTTGGTCATGGACTGATCGATGCTCTGGTCTGGTCGGTGACACCGTCATGCAGTCCGGAGACTCGCGCCGTCGGGTATCGCGCATGGCAGGCGTGCGAGGGTCATCGGGCACGGATGGGCAGGGCGTGCCCGGTCGTGCCGAAGACTGTGCCCAAGCCGACCAAAGAAAAAGGGCTTGGCGGTTGGCCAAGCCCTTGATCTTGCTGAGACTATCGGTGGGAGGAGGAGGATCGAAAACCTCTCGCTAGGCCTTGCGCCACCTGGGCTTCATAACTTCAGTCAAGAACAGTTCCTGCAAGAGTTCCTGCATCGCCATCTTGGTCTGTGGGTCGCGTCTCGCACATCACGAGGCGCCGGACGCGTTCAACGCACGCTCGGCTTCGGCTAGACGTGCCATCACGACCTCGAACTCCGGCGGTGCGGCGATGAACATTGGGCGCATCTGTGCGTAGTCGCGCGACAACGCAGCGTGTCTTTCACTGGGCGGCAGCAATCGAAACGTGGCTGGTCGCGCCAAGTCGTAGCGAGCCCACTGGCGCGCAAATACCCGGCTCTTCCATTCGACGACACGTTCGCACAGCGCGTGGTCTGCGAGCATCGCAGCGGCGTCTGGATGGCGAAGCAGTCGCTCCATGTCGGCATAGTGCCTCGCATAGCGATCCGGCGTGGCTTGGTCCGCCGGGCGGTGGTGCTCCGCGTGCAGGATGGTGGCCTTCTCCCAGAACGTGCGCGCCAGCTCGAGAGCGGTCACCTGGCACTGCCAATCGGGGAAGGCGGCGGGGAAGTCATCGACGACCCAGGGGCGCACCGCATGCTGCTCGGTGGGCCGCTGGTCGGTGAGTGATCCCAGTTCGAGCTTCACTTCGCGGCGTAGATAGTCGAAGCCGGCCTCGGACGCCGTCGGGTACTCGAAGTGCACGACCGGCGAGCGGGCGACCGCGTCGTCCTCGTAGCGCAGCCACGACGCGCCCGCGGTTCGGCGACCGAGGTGTTCGACGATGGCCTGTTCGAGCCGCGGCATCAGCACGTTGCGGGTCTGCTCACCGCACTGAGCCTGCATCTGTGCCAGCGCAGCATCGCGACGCGTTCGGCTCTTCATGGCCGCGAAGACCGATTCGTCCGCGCCTACAAATGCAGGCGACATCGACAGGTCGATGTCCTCGGAGAAGCGGTCGATCACGCCATAGACCTTGGACAGTGAGGTGCCGCCCTTGAACACGAGATGGGGTGCCAGGTCCGGGTCCGCGAAGAGCAGGCCCAGGAGCCAGCTGACCCAGAAGTCCTTCTCGACCATCACGCTCGACACCGCCATGCGCGCGGCCGTCTGCGCGAACGCGAGCGCGCGCCGCTCGGGCGGTAGAGCGACGAACTGCGATGCAAGCCTTGCCACGGTGACTACTTGTCCGCGGCCAAGGCCCGCAGGGTGGGCTGCATCCAACCCGGCGCCAAGCTCAGGTCGTCCAGCAAGGTGCGACGTTCGGCTGCGGGAACACTGCGCCTGAGCTTCTCGAGCCGTTGTGGGGTCACGTGCTCGGGTCCAAGGCTGCGCAGTGCCTGGATCACCAGACCGCTGGTGCGTCCCGCTGCGGCCATCTGGCGCGGCGTGGTCCGCTTCAGCACGATCTGCATCGGCCCCGCCTTGACGGTGCGGCTGGTGCCGTCGGTCAGGAACTCGACGCGTGCGGGCACCTGGTCGGACAGTCCGAGCAGGTTGGCCGCGTAGGCGCCTGTGGGTTGAAGTCGCAGCTTGTCCTTGCCGGTGAGTGCCGCGACGATGGCATCGACCGACGGCCACAAGGTTCCGAGCAGCGGGTCGTGCCGAGGCTTGTCGTACAGCCCTCGCGACAGTCGGCGCAGCTCGTCGCGCGCGACCAATCGCTGCAAGGCCTTGTCGACCGCGGCGCGGCCACCCAGGCCCGCAAACAGCGCTGGTGTGAACACGGTACCGGGCTTCGCGCGGCGCACCTTGCGGGAGATGGCGGCGTCGATGCTCGAGTCGACAGTGCGCCGAGGCCGAGCATCCCGCGTGATGCTGGCGCGCGGTGACGGGCTGGCGACTTTCATGTCCGAAAAATAGCACGTTTTTCGGACAGATAGAAGAGCTGGAATGAGATGATGACGCGTCGCTGCCCGAAGCTGGCGGACAAAGCCAGTGACTGATGCGAGCCCAAGCAGAAAGTTGAAACCAACGGTGAGCCGTTCCCGTAGCTTCTGGGACTTCGCGGGGCCATGAGGGATGGCCAGGGATGAAATGGGACACGGCGGCTCGCTCACCGCGGGGGCTACCGTTCTTCCAACGGCATCGGCACGATGCCGATCATGCGCATGCCGTGGAGCAAATCGGGCAACCTGCAGCTGGATCTGCTGGATGCCCCCGCCGCGCCTGAAGAGGCACCCGCGCTGCCGGCCGCGCCCGGCGCCTCCGCAAGATCGGCATCGATGGTGCCGACAGCCAGCATCTATGAGGACTGCAACAACCCGCGCACCGAAATCCCTGAAGCCGAGCTCGACGAACTCGCGGAGGACATCCGACAGCACGGCATCCTGCAGCCCATCGTGGTTCACCCCGCCGATGCTGCGGGACTGCATCAAATTCACTTCGGCGCCAAGCGGTGGCGGGCCGCGCAGCGCATCGGCTTGCTTGAAGTGCCGGTCGTGGTCCGCGATGGCCCCACGAATCCCTACGCCCAAGTCGCAGAGAACCAGAAGCGACACGGCCTGACGCCGCTCGACCTGGCGCGGTTCATTCGCGGCCGCATCGACGCCGGTGACTCGAACACCACGGTGGCCAAGACCCTGGGCTTGGACCTGACGACCGTGGCCCACCACCTGGCGCTGCTGGACCTGCCGCCGGTAGTCGATGCCGCGATGAAGGCCGGCCGCTGTTCCTCACCGCGCACGCTGTACGAACTGGGAAGACTGCATGCAGCACAGCCGGAGCGCGTCGCCGAACTGGTGGCCGGCACCGACCCGATCACACGCGACGCGGTGGCCGAGATCCGGGACACCGCTGCGCAGGCGCCTACGGCCGCGAGCGCGCACAAGCCGTGGACGGCGCGGCCTGGCCGTGCGGCCCAGCTGCTGTCTCGCGCCACCGGGCTCTGCGAGAAGCTGGACGTCTCTCTGACGCGCCTGGGCCAGAGCGATCTCAACGCCTTGCCTGCCGATGACGTGGCGGCGCTGCGGCAGCGCGTCGCGCAACTGGCACGTCGCATCGACGCATGAGTGCAGGGGCAGCTGAATGCGCGCGGCGAAGCCCATTGATCAGGTGCAGACCGCGGCTGCTATGCGGGACCGAGTGACCATCGACCTGCGCGGCATACGGCCGCTGTTGCAGGCGCAGGCGGCAAAGCGCCAGATGACCGCGGCCGCGCTGGTGCGGCGTGCAGTGATGGCGATGCTCGACGACGCACCGTCCGATGCGGGCGACAGCAGGTCGACCGACGGCACGAGTGGCACCCAAGTCGTCAAGGTCACTTTGCGACTGCCTGTCGCCCACGCTGTCGTGCTTGCCAGCCGCGCTCGCGTGGCCGACATGTCGCAGGGCACGTACGTCGCCCGGCTCATCGATGGCACACCTGCACAGCCACCGGCACCAGACCACACCAGGGCCGTTGCCGCGCTGATGGCGTCGACCGACCGGGTCGCCGTCCTCAGTGCCGACCTCAATGCCTTCATGCGACTCCTGGGCCGCACGCCCAGGAGCGAACTGGAGCCCTACCGCGCCAGCATCCGGTCGTTGGCCGACGATGTACGTGTGCACCTCGCATCCGCCGCAGCGCTGGTGGCCGCGCTCCGGGCGACGAGAGGACGGTGATGAGCTCGGGCGCGACGGTCGACGGCGTGCTCGTGCAATGGGGCGAGCGGCTCTTCTACCCCTCCAATCGGATCGTCAAGTCCGCGCCGACACCGCGCCTGGACACGATGACCCGGCGCAAGGCCGCGGTGATCCGGCGGCGCATCGAGGCCACGGTCACCGGGCGGGCGCCCCAGGTGATGGTCAAGGTCACAGGTGGCGGGCGGGGCATGGCGGCCATCGCGGCGCACTTCCGCTACATCAGCAAGAACGGTCGGCTCGAGATCGAAGATGACCGAGGCGTGGTACGCGAGGGCAAGGAAGCGGTGCACGACCTCGCCGAGCAATGGCGCTACGGCGGATCGCTCATCGATGAAATCGGCCATCGGCGCGAAGCCTTCAACATCATGCTGTCGATGCCGCACGGCACTGATGCGCGGCTGGTGCAGAAGGCGGCGCGGGAGTTCGCGCAAGTCGAACTGTCAGGGCATCGCTATGTGATGGTCTTGCACGAGCACCAGGCCAACCCACATGTGCACCTGAGCGTTCGGGCGGAGTCGAGGACGGGCAAGCGCCTGAACCCGCGCAAGACCGATCTGCACCGGTGGCGCGAGACCTTTGCCGAGAAGCTGCGCGGCTGGGGCGTCGAGGCCGAAGCGACGCGCCAGGCCACGCGCGGCGAGAGCCGCAACTTCGACCCGCTGTGGCGCGTGAAGGCCAAGCAGGAAGGTCGCTTGCGCCAGACCGGCACCGCGGCGAAGACCGGCCAGCGCCACTGGGACAGCCGGGCCGAAGCCATGAGGGGATGGGCCTACATCATCAAGGCGCTGGTGGCCTCCGAAAGCCCCGAGGACCGCAAGCTTGCCGAGCGCGTCGCCCGTTTCGTGAAAGCAGCGCCCTTCTTCCAGGAAGTGGTGCGCCAGCGGCAGCGAGAGGCTGGAGTGGCACCACGGCATCAACCCCACCCGCAGCCACAGCCCCATA
>NZ_CALRZC010000215.1:0-14519 GCF_943372545.1 Variovorax sp. YR752
CCCGCCCATCTGCTCGATCAGGCTGCGCGTGATCACCAGCCCGAGGCCGCTGCCTTCGATGCCCGAGGTCTCGTGGCCGAGCCGCTCGAAGGGCTGGAACAGCCGCGCCAGCTGCTGGTCGGTGAGGCCGGAGCCGGTGTCCTCGATGCCGATCACGCAGCGGCCCGGCGGGGCGTCGAGCAACGACACCGCCACCCAGCCGCCAGCGCGGTTGTACTTGACCGCGTTGGAGATCATGTTCATCAGAATCTGGCGCAGGCAGCGCGGGTCGGCCCACAGCCAGCGGCCCGGCGGCACGTGGTTGGCCAGCGCGATGCCCTGCGCCAGCGCCGCCGGCCGCAGCAGTTCCAGCGTGTCTTCCATCACCGGCGCGAGCTCCAGCGCCTCGGCGAGCAGCGTCGTGCGGCCTTCCTCGACACGCTGCAGGTCGAGCACCTCGTTGACCAGCCCCAGCAGGTGCTGGCTGGCACGCAGCACGTGGTCGGCGTACTCGACCACCTTGGCGGGGCCGCCGTCGGGCTGCATGCGCAGCAGCTGCGTGAAGCCGATCACCGCGTTCAGCGGCGTGCGCATCTCGTGGCTCATGCGCGAGAGGAACTCGCTCTTCGCCCGGCTCGCCAGTTCGGCAGCCTGCTTGTCGAGCAGGGCCTGCTCTGCCTGCTTGATCCGCGTGATGTCGGTGTGGATGCCGACGACGCGGCGCGGGGTGCCGTCCGCGCGCCGCTCGACGATCTTGCCGCGGTCGAGCACCCAGATCCAGTGGCCGTCGCGGTGGCGCAGCCGGTGCTCGGTTTCGTAGTTCGCGGTGCGCCCCTCGCGGTAGTCGGCGATCGCCCGCATCACCACCTTGTGGTCGTCCGGATGGATGCGGCGCGACCATTCGGTGATCACGGTGCCGATCTCGTGTTCGGCGTAGCCGAGCATCTCCTTCCAGCGCGGCGAGTAGTAGACCTGGGCGGTGTCCTCGTCGAAGTCCCATACGCCGTCGCCGGCCCCTTCGAGCGCGAAGCGCCAGCGCACTTCGGCGCTGGCCAGCGCCTGTGCGGCGGCACGCTGCTCGGTGACGTCGCGGAAGCTGACCAGGCAGGACAGCGCCTGGTTGCCCGCGGCATTGCGCAGAACGCGCGCGGTCAGCAGCACCTGGCGCGTGACGCCGTCGGGCCGGTGCAGCATCAGCGCCTGGTCGCGCACCGGTGCACCGCCGAGCAGCACGCGGCGTACGGGGTGCTGATCCTCGGTCAGGGGCCGGTCGTGCTCGTCGTGCAGGCGGTAGCCCAGCTCACTGAGGCGCCGGCCGGTCAGCGATGTCGGGTCGCAGCCCAGCGTCTCGCCGGCGGAAGGGTTGCAGGCCAGGATGCGGCCGGCAGGCCCGACGACGATCAGGCCGTCGCTGATCGTCGCCGCCACCGAGCGGTACAGGTCTTCGCTGATGCGCAGCCGCTCGGCGGCGCGGACCTGCTCGGTCACGTCCTTGAGCACGCCCAGGTGCTGCACCACCACGCCGCCGGCATCGCGGATCGGCATCACGCTCAGCTCGTTGAGGAAGGCCTGTCCGTCACGCCGCCGGTTGGTCAGCACGACGGTGCAGGGCCGGTCCTCGGCGAGTGCCTGGCGCAGCGCGTCCAGACCGGGCTGGTCGCGTTCGTCGCCCTGCAGAAAGCGGCAGCTGCGGCCGAGCACCTCGGCACGCGCATAGCCGGTCAGTCGCTCGAATGCCGCGTTGACGTAGACGATCGGCCCGTCGGCCTCGATGGCGTTGGTCACCACGATGGGCATCGCGGCATCGGCCTCGATCGCGCGCTGCAGAACGCGCAGTTCGCGCTCGAGCTGCCGCAACTCGGTCAGATCGCGGGTCAGGTAGAGCACCTGGCCATCGGGCATCGGCGCAAGGCGTGCCTCGAAGCGACGCAGGAACCCGTCCTGCGTGGTGCATTCGTACTCGAGGCGCTGCATCTCGCCGCTGCGCCGCGCCTGGGCCAGCGCCTCGCGTGCCAGGCGATCGAAGGGCGGCGGCAAGGCGGCGCCGAAGGGCCGGCTGCGCTGAGCTTCGAATGGCTCGATGAGCAGCGGGTGCTGCTCGTCGCTGCACATCAGGAACTGGTCGTCCCGGTCGACGACGAACCACAGGTCCGGCACGGCGCTCAGCACCGCCGACAAACGTGCTTCGCTGCGCAGCAGGTCCTGCTCGACGCGGCGCTGCTGCGACACGTCGATCGACAGGTGGATGGTGCGGCCGTCCGGGAGCTGCTGGTCACAGACCAGCACGACCTGGTTCTCGAAGCGCAGTTCATGCGGGGCGGGCGCCGGCGAGGCGATCGACAGCCGCCAGCGCACGAACTCCTCTTCGCGCCCGACCGCGTCGGGGTAGGCGCCGCTCCTGGCCATGGCACGGACCAGCGACTCCCAGGTGCTGTTCGCAGGGTCCCCGAAACGCCCGATCTGGCGCTGCCACGCGGCATTGCTGAGTTGCACGCGGCCGTCGGGGCCGCTGATCATCAGGCCGGCGTGCACGGCTTCCATCGCCTGCATCAGCAGTTGTTCGGCCCGCTGTGCGATCTCGCGCTGGGCGAGCTCGGCCGTGACGTCGCGTGCGGCGCCGCGGTAGCCGATGAAGCGGCCGTCGGTGTCGAAGCGCGGGCGGCCGCTCATCACCGCCAGCATGGGGCCGTGGGCGGTGTCACGTTCGACGACGGCGTCGCGGAAGGGCAGGTGCGCGGCACGCAGCGCGCGGTAGCGATCCCAGGTTTCGCGTTCGGCCGCACCCGGTGGCGGCCGAACGAAGCCCGACGCGTGCTGGCCGATCTCGCGGCTGGCGGGCCAGCCGGTGTGAGCCTCGACACTGTCGGAAACCCAGGTCACCCAGCCGTCCGCATCGGTCTCCCACAGCCAGTCGTTGCCGGCCGCACTGGCTTCTCGCACCTGCTGCTCGGTGTCCCGCAACCGGCTGTGCTGCCATCGGGCCTCGAGCAAGGCAATGCCGACGCAAGCGAGGTCTTCGAGTGCCTGCATCGCACCGGGCGCGCCGGCGCAGTCGGCGGGAAACACGCGCAGGCTGCCGAGCAGCTGCGGGCCGAGGTGCAACGGCATGATCGCCTCTCCGCCGGCCCTCCAGGGGGCGCCGTCGGACGTGAACTCGTGCTGTTGCGCGCCGCTGCCGACGATCAGCGCCGCACGCTCACCCTGCAGTTGCCGGGATGCAGAACGCGCCAGCGCCTGCAGGGCCGCCGCGAGCTCGGGCGCAGCTGACAACTCCAACTGCGCCGTGAGCCGGGCAGCTTCGCCCGGCGCGTGCTCGGTGCTGCTCACGTGTACAGGTCGTGCGGCTGCGTGTCGGCGAACTTCATGACCTCGAAGCGCACGCACGGGCCGTCGGCCTCCACTGGCGGCGTGCCGAGGCCGATGTAGCCGCTGCCGTGCAAGGTGCAGGTGCCGCGGCGCAGGCTGATCACCTCGGGGTCGTGATCGAAGCGCACGTAGGTGCCGTTGTAGCTGAGGTCGGTGAGCTGGAAGGTGCCGCCGTGCCAGTCGATGCGTGCATGCGAGCGCGACACGCGCGTGTCGTCGATGCAGTAGGTGACCTGCGGGCTGCGTCCCAGCACCACCGGCAGGCTGGCGCCGCTGTAGACGCGGTTCAGGTGCGACCAGATCAAGCGGATGCCTTCGGGCTCCTGCGCCGGCGCCATGTCGCCGAAGGCGGTGGCGGCGGTATCGCCGGCATGGCGCTGCGCCTCCAGCAGGTAGACGTGCACCGGTTCGACGCGGCCGCGCAGCTGCATGCGGTCGAGACTGCGGAAGCGGTCGCGTTGTGCCGGCGGCAGGCCGGCGAGCACGTGCGCGGTGAGCAGGGTCTCGTTGTCGCCGGCGTGATCGAGCAGGCGTGCGGCGACGTTGACCGCATCGCCGAACACGTCCCCCGACATCTCGACCACCTCGCCGCAGGCCAGCGCGACCTGCACCTTCAGCGGCTGAGGCAGCGAGCTGCCCGGCCCGCCGATGCGCTCCATCGACTCGTGCATCTCGTCGGCCGACTCCACGGCGGGGGGCGGCGCATCGAACATCGCCATCAGGCCGTCGCCCAGCGTCTTCACGACCTGGCCGCCCATCGCCTCGACGATGCGCGCCAGCAGGGCGACACTCTGCGTGACCACCGCGGTGGCCTCGGCATTGCCCATCGTCTCGTACAGCGACGTGCTGCCGCGCAGATCTGCGAAGAGGATGGTGCGTTCGACGATCTGGGTCATGCGAAGGCGCTGCGACGCTTCATGGGCCAAAGTTTATCGCCTGCACGAGCGACACCGGAGCGAAAAGGGCTCCCTGGGGGAGCCCTTTGTGCGATAGACGCTGCCGTCCGACCAATCAAAGATTGTCCAGATAGGTCCTGAGCTTGTCGGAACGGCTCGGGTGCTTGAGCTTGCGGATCGCCTTGGCCTCGATCTGGCGGATGCGCTCGCGCGTCACGTCGAACTGCTTGCCCACCTCTTCCAGCGTGTGATCGGTCGACATCTCGATGCCGAAGCGCATGCGCAGCACCTTGGCCTCGCGCGGCGTCAGCGAGTCGAGGATGTCCTTGACCACGTCGCGCAGGCCGGCCTGCATCGCCGCCTCGATCGGCGCCGTGTTATTGGTGTCCTCGATGAAGTCGCCCAGGTGAGAGTCGTCGTCGTCGCCGATCGGCGTCTCCATGGAGATCGGCTCCTTGGCGATCTTCATGATCTTGCGGATCTTGTCCTCGGGGATCTCCATCTTCTCGGCCAGCGTCGGCGCGTCCGGCTCGAAGCCGAACTCCTGCAGGTGCTGGCGGCTCAGCCGGTTCATCTTGTTGATCGTCTCGATCATGTGAACCGGGATGCGGATGGTGCGCGCCTGGTCGGCGATCGAGCGCGTGATCGCCTGGCGGATCCACCACGTCGCGTAGGTCGAGAACTTGTAGCCGCGGCGGTATTCGAACTTGTCGACCGCCTTCATCAGGCCGATGTTGCCTTCCTGGATCAGGTCGAGGAACTGCAGGCCGCGGTTGGTGTACTTCTTCGCGATCGAGATCACCAGGCGCAGGTTGGCCTCGATCATCTCCTTCTTCGCGTCGCGCGAGGCCTTCTCGCCCTCGTTCATGCGCTTGTTGATGAGCTTGAGGTCCTCGAGCGGCACCACGGCGCGTGCCTGCACGTCGGTCAGCTTCTTCTGCAGCTCCTGCACCGGCGGCAGGTTGCGCTGCAGCACCACGCTGTACGGCTTGCCCGCGGCGACTTCCTTCTCGGCCCACTTCAGGTTCAGCGAGTTGGGCGGGAAGTGCTTGATGAAGTATTCCTGCGGCATGCCGCACTTGTCGACCAGGATCTTGCGCAGTTCACGCTCGTAGCGGCGCACGTCGTCGACCTGCGAGCGCAGGATGCCGCACAGCTTCTCGATCGTCTTGACGGTGAAGCGGATCGTCATCAGCTCGCTGCTGATGGCGTGCTGCGCCTTGTCGTAGGCGCTCGACTGGTAGCCTTCCTTCTCGAAGGCCTTGCGCATCTTGTCGAAGTTGATACGCAGCGAGTCGAACTTGACCATCGCCGCGGTCTTCAGCTCCTCGAGCTTCTTGGTCAGCGCCTTGCTGCCGCCGGCGCCGTCGTCGTCGTCCTCGTCGTCGAAGAAGTCGACGTCTTCCTCGGCCACGTAGTCGTCCGCCTCGTCTTCCGAGACGAAGCCGTCGACCACCTCGGAGATCTGCATTTCGCCGGCGCGGATGCGGTCGGAGTAGCTGAGCAGTTCGGCGATCGTCGTCGGCGAGGCCGAGATGGCCAGCATCATCGCCTGCAGGCCACCTTCGATGCGCTTGGCGATCTCGATCTCGCCCTCGCGCGTCAGCAGCTCGACGGTGCCCATCTCGCGCATGTACATGCGCACCGGGTCGGTGGTGCGGCCGAACTCGGAGTCGACGGTGGACAGCGCGGCTTCGGCGGCCTCTTCGGCTTCCTCTTCGGTCGCGGTGGTCGTGCCGCCGCCGGCGATCAGCAGCGTGGCGGCGTCGGGCGCCTGCTCGTAGACCGCGATGCCCATGTCGTTGAGCATCGAGACGATGGCCTCGAGGATCTCGTTGTCGACCAGCTTCTCGGGCAGGTGATCGTTGATTTCCTGGTGCGTCAGGAAGCCACGCGTCTTGCCCATCTTGATGAGCGTCTTCAGCTCCTGCCGGCGCTTGGCGACCTCTTCCTCGGTCAGCGCGGTCTCGTCGAGGCCGAACTCGCGCATCAGCGCGCGCTCCTTGGCGCGCGACACCTTCATGCGCAGCGGCTTGACCTTCTCGACCTTGGCCTCGCCTTCCTCGGCCGCCTCGGCCTCGGGCTCGCCCTCCAGTTCCGCTTCCAGGTCGGAGAAGTCCTCTTCCGGCTCGTCCTTCTTGGCGACCTTGTCGTCCTTGCCCTTGCGGCCGGGCTTGCCCTTGGCGGGCGCCTCGGCCTTCGCCGGCTTGGCTGCCTTGGCGGCCTTCGCCGGTTCGGCGGCCTTGGCCGCGGTCACCTTCTTCTTGTCCTCGGCTTCGGCCTTGGCAGGCTTGGCGGCCTTGGTAGCAGTCTTGGCAGGAGCGGCGCTCTTCTTCGCGGTCATGCGATTCCTCGGAAGTTGGATGGCCCGGCGGCCGGTTCGCCCGCCAAGGCGACTCCGGCATCGGACCCATGCACGGGCAGGCCGGCCGGCGCGCGGCCACGGGGCGGCGGCACGAACGGCAGGACGGCGTCGGGCGGGCAAGCTGGCGTGAACATTCCTGGGGGTGCAGCCCTTGCGGGTGATGGGTGGCCTTTGATGTGACCCTGTGTCGCAGGGTGGCCGGGGCCCGGAGGTGCTGCTGTCACTCTTGCCGCGCGTACGAAACCCTTAATTATACGACCCACGGCAAACCCGTGTCACCCGGCGGTGCCGACGGCGGGCTGGGTCAGCGAGGCCTTCAGTCGCGCACGTGCCTGGCTGAGCTCCTTGCCGCGCTGCTGCGCATCGGGGGACAGATCGCCCGACTCGAAGAGCTGCTTCAGCTCGTCCTCGATCGCCTGCAGGCGCAACCGGTCGACGACGATGGCGAGTTGGGTGGCCAGATCGGCCGAGGCCTCGGGTTCGTGCAACTCGGCAATCCGCGTCACCACGCTGCCGGCACCGACGCTCTCGGCCTGGGCGCGCAGGTCGTCGAGCACGGCGGCCGGCGCCTGCGGCCCGTGTTCGAGCAGCCCGCGCTCCAGGTGGGCGAACAGCGGGCCGTAGGGCAGGGCCTGGCCCGCCAGCAGGTCGTGCGTCTCGCCGTCGAGGCCGGACCACAGCTCGACGCGCTGCGTGAGCAGCCACAGCGCACGGTCCAGCAGGTTCGCCGCACCGCGGCTGACTCGCTCCGGGCGGCGGAACTCGCGTCGGGCCGGCCGTCGCTCACGTGGCGCCTGGCCGCCCGGCGAGTTCGCCGAAAGGCCCCACAGCGTTTCCAGGTCCGCCAGCGGCAGCCGTGCGTGCGCGGACAGGTCGCCAAGCAACTGGCGCTTGAGCGCGCCCTCGGGCAGGGCGCTCCACAAGGGGCGTGCGGTGGCCAGCATGCGCGCACGCCCTTCGGCGCTGTCGAGATCGACGCCCTCGCCGGCTGCTTCCAGCAACTGGCGCGACAGCGGCACCGCCTCGGCGACGCAGCGCTCGAAGGCCTCGGCCCCCCGTTCGCGGACGAACGAGTCCGGGTCGTGCTCCGGCGGCAGGAACAGGAAGCGCACCGTGCGCGTGTCACCCGCGTGCGGCAGGCTGGCCTCCAGGGCTCGGCCGGCGGCGCGGCGGCCGGCCGCGTCGCCGTCGAAGCTGAACACCACCGACTCGGTGAAGCGGAACAGCTTCTGCACGTGCTCCGCCGTGCAGGCGGTGCCGAGCGTCGCCACGGCATTGCCGAAGCCCGACTGCGCCAGCGCCACCACGTCCATGTAGCCCTCGACGACCAGCACATAGCCTCGCTGGCGGATCGCGCTGCGCCCCTCGAACAAGCCGTAGAGCTCGCGGCCCTTGCTGAACACCGGGGTCTCCGGCGAGTTGAGGTACTTCGGCTCGCCCTGGTCGATGACCCGCCCGCCGAAGCCGATCACCTCGCCCTGCACCGAGCGGATCGGGAACATCACGCGGTCGCGGAAGCGGTCGTAGCGGCGGGTGTCGGCCTCGTCGCCGCTGTCCGCGGGCTTGGCGATCACCAGACCGCTCTCCTCGAGCAGCGGGTCGTCGTAGCGCGGGAAGGCGCTGGCCAGGCTGCGCCAGCCATCGGGCGCGTAGCCCAGGCCGAAGCGGGCCGCGATCTCGCCGGACAGGCCGCGCCGCTTGAGATAGTCGATCGCCCGCGGGCTGCCTCGCAGCTCCTTGCGGTAGTGTTCGCAGGCCTTGGCCAGCACGTCGGTGAGCGTCGCCTGGCGCTGCTTCTGCGCGGCGGCACGCTCGCGCTCGGCCGGCGAGCTGTCGTCTTCCGGCACCGTCATGCCGACCTGCTGGGCCAGCTCGCGCACGGCGTCCGGGAATGCCAGCCCGGCGTGCTCCATCAGGAACCCGACCGCGTTGCCGTGGGCGCCGCAGCCGAAGCAGTGGTAGGTCTGGCGTGACGGGCTGACGATGAAGCTGGGGGACTTCTCGCCATGGAACGGGCACAGGCCCTTGTGGTTGATGCCGGCCTTCTTGAGCTGGACGTGGCGGCCCACGATGTCGACGATGTCGACGCGGGAGATCAGGTCCTGGATGAAGCCGGCTGGAATCACCGGCCAAAGTCTACGCGCTGGCCGGTTCCATGCCTTTGAAGGCGCGCACCCAGGCGGGCAGTGTGGTAGCCGGCATCGCCGCGGCGATGCCGTTGCCCTGGCCGACGTCGCAGCCCAGCGCGATCAGGCGCGCGGCCTGTGCCGGTGTCTCGACGCCTTCGGCAACCACCGCGCAGCCGAAGGTACGCGATAGCGCGATCACGCCGTCGACGATGGCCAGGTCCTGGTGGTCGGCCAGCATGTTCTGCACGAAGGAGCGGTCGATCTTCAGCAGGTCCAGAGGCAGCCGCTTCAGGTAGGTGAAGGTGGAGTAGCCGGTGCCGAAATCGTCGAGCGCGAAGCGCACACCCAGTGAGCGGCAGCGCTGCATCAGCTCGCAGGTGTAGTCGATGTCGGCCAGGGCCGCCGTCTCCAGCACCTCGAGCACGAGGTGGCCCGCCACCTCCGGGCCTTGTCGGCCAAGCAACTGGGCCAGCTCGTCGACGAAGGAGGGCTCCTGCAGGTGACGCGCCGAGACGTTGATGCTGACCGTGATGTCCATCCCGGCGCGCAGCCAGGTGGCCAGTTGCGAAATGCCCTCGGCCAGCACCCAGCGGCCCAGCGCGATGCCCAGCCCGGTGTGCTCGACCAGCGGCAGGAACTGCCCCGGCGGCACCAGCCCGTGTTCGGGATGGTTCCAGCGCAGCAGCGCCTCGGCGCCGAGCACGCGGCCGGCGCGCATGTCGACCTTGGGCTGGTAGTGCAGGGAGAACTCGGACGCATCCAGCGCCTCCTGCACGCGGCCGAGCGCGACGAAGCGGTCCTTGGTGCGGCGGTCCTGCTCGGCGTCGAAGAACAGGTAGCCGCTGCGGCCGGCCTGCTTGGCGCCGTACATGGCCTGGTCGGCGTGGCGCAGCAGGGCCTCGCCGTCGGCGCGATCGTGCGGGAACACCGTCGCGCCGATGCTCGCCGTCACCGACAGCGGGCCGGATTCCAGGCCGAGATCAAAGGGCTGGGCAATCTGCTGCAGTACGCGCTCTACCGCATGGTGGCTCTCGCGCAGCGTCGCGGTACGCAGCAGCAGCGCGAACTCGTCGCCGCCGACGCGCGCGGCCACGTCGTCGCCGCCGGCCCAGGAGCGCAGCGAGGCATGCACCCGGTCGGCCAGCATCGACAGCAGCCGGTCGCCGACCGCGTGGCCGTGGCGCTCGTTGATCGCCTTGAAGTGGTCGACGTCGAGGTGGCACACCGTCAGCAGCGACCCTTCGCGCTGGCTGGTGGCGAGGGCCGCGTCGATCAGCTGCGAAAGCTTCACGCGGTTGGGAAGGCGGGTCAGCTCGTCGTAGTGGATCTGCCGCGCCAGGCGTTCCTGCTGCTGGCGGGACTGCGTGACATCGGACACGGCGACCACGTGGCTGCGCACCGAGCCGTCGTGTGCACGCACCGCCGAGACGGTCAGCTGCAGCGTCACGAACAGGCCGTCCGGGCGCAGGTGCACCGCTTCGCCGCGCCACATGCCCTCGTCGGCCAGGCTGCGCTGCATCTCGCCATTCGGGCCGCCCTCGTCGGCCGCGGCGCCCAGCAGCAGCGCCGGTGCCCGGCCGAGCAGCTCTTCGCGGTTGTAGCCGGTGATCTGGCAGAAGGTCGGGTTGGTCTCGATCACGCGGTGTTCCGCATCCGTGATCAGCAGACCTTCGCTGACCTGGAGGAACAGGCTGTCGGCGATCTGCTGGCGTTCGCTCGCCTCTCGCTCGCGGGTGACGTCGCGCGCGGTGGCGACCAGGCGCATCGGCTCGCCCGCCGTGTTGCGGTCGGCGACCCGGGCGTTCAGTTCGATCCAGCGCCAGTCGGCGTCGCCGCTGCGCATGCGGCACTCGATGCGGATCGGCTCGTCGCCGCCGCGCATCGCCTCCAGTGCGCGCTGCACCGGGGCCAGATCATCGGCATGCAGGCGTGACCAGAACTCCTCGGCCGGCCGCACCGCGCGCTGCACCGGCATGCCGAGCAGGGCGCACCAGCGCGGCGAGAACTCGATCTCGCGGCGGCGCAGGTCCCAGTCGGCGACGCCGAGGCTCGAGGCGGCCAGGGCCAGCTGCCAGCGGCGCTCGGTGGCGCTGAGTTCGCCGACCAGCGCCGTGACCAGCAGCGGCAACGCCGCCAGCGTGGCGAGGTAGCCCGCCAGCATGGCCAGGGCCGAGGTGGGGGCGGCATCGGCGAATGGGCCGCTGCCTGCCAGCGTCGCCAGCACGGCGATCGTCGCGATCAGCACGATGATCGCCGAGGCGGCGAACACACCGCTGCGCAGCGCCAGCCAGCACAGCAACAAATAGGGCAGGAAGAGCAGTGGCGACACCGTGCCTGGCATGCCGCGGAAGGCGAACCATGCGGCGAGCACGGCGCCGCCGGCCAGCAGCATGCCGGGCAGCCAGCGCCAGTCGCCGAGCGCGCGTTCGAGGGTGGCGCGCGAGGCGGTCAGCAGCGGCACGCCGAAGACGAGCACGCCCATCAGGTCACCCAGCCACCAGTAGAGCCAGGCCTGCGGCGCAGAAGCCCACGGCAGCGCGCCGCTGATGACCAGCCAGCACACCCCGTTGGTGGCAGTCAGCACGGTGGCGGCGGCGCTGGCCACCGCGAGCAGGCGAAGGTCCTGGCGACGATCGAGTTGCGTATGCAGGCCGTGGCGCCGCAGGCCTTCCGCGGCCAGCGCCGGCGCTGCGCCGTTGCCGATCGCCAGCAGCGTGGCGGCCCACAGCGGCAGCCCGGTGGACAGCGCCACCGGCAAGGCGCCCAGCATCACGGCCGGCCACAGCCGTGGCCCGAGACGCACGAGGGCGGCGAAGGCGAGCCCGGCGGGTGGCCAGATCAGGCTGACCTGCTCGCCGATCTGCGGCATCGCCAGCCCGAGCATGCCGCTGGCGTAGTACGCCGCGGCCAGCACCAGGCCCCAGATCAGCCAGAAGGCGCCACCCCACGGCGGCGCCTCGGCCAGGGGGCGCAGGCGAATGCTCGACACGTGGTTCGGCGGCTCGTCGGGAGAGGTCAGAGCTTGAAGTCGTCGAGCTTGCGGCCGGCCGCCAGCGCCGCCTTCAGCCAGTTCGGCTGCAGGCCGCGCCCGCTCCAGGTCTGCCCTGTGGCGGCGTCGCGGTACTTGGCAGCGACCTTGCCGCGCGAGGCTTCCTTTGACGCGGAGGGCAATTTTCCGCCGAGATCGGCCAGAGTCAGGCCATATTCGGCCATCAGCGCACGCACCTTGGCGATCGCCTCGGCGCGGTCGCGCTTCTTCGTCAGCTCGATTTCGCGCTCGAGCGCTTCCTTCTGCGTCAGCAGTTCCTGCAAGGTCGCCATGGCAGCCGCTCCCGATGAATATTCTGTCGGGCGGATTCTAGGGACCTTGGCAGAAACCTGCCGCGGCACCGTGTCAGGTGATTCCCGATGAATTACTTGTAGCCGACGCGGTCGAGCATCTGCTGCACCTTGGTCTGGTTCATGCCAGTCACAGCAACGGGAATCGTTTCCGCCTTGAACTTGCCCAGCGCTTCGAGTGCCGGGTTGGCCGTTCTGACCGACGCCACCGCCGGCCATTCGTTATTGCCGTCGGCGAAATAGGCTTGCGCCTGATCACTCGACAGGTATTCGAGGAACTGGCGGGCGGCCTCGCGATGCGGCGCATTCTTCGCCATGCCGGCACCGGCGATATTCACATGCGTTCCCCACGTTGCCTGGTTCGGAAAAACCACCCCGACCTTTTCGACCACGGCGCGGTCGTCGGGATTCGCCGACCGCATCATGCGGGCCAGGTAATAGGTGTTGGTGATGGCGATCTGGCATTCACCACTGGCCACCGCCTTGATCTGGTCGGTATCGCCGCCCTTGGGCGCGCGGGCCATGTTGGCGACCACGCCCTTGAGCCAGGATTCCGTCGCCGGCTCGCCGAGGTGCTGCATCACCGCGCCGAACAGCGACAGGTTGTACGGGTGCGAACCGGATCGCGTGCAGACCTTGCCCTTGTTCTTCGGGTCGCCGAGTTCCTCGTAGGTGTCGACGTCGTCCTTCTTGATGCCGGCCTTGTTGTAGACGATCACGCGGCCGCGGGTCGAGAAGCCGAACCACTGCGAGCCCTGGCCGGCATCGGCGCCGCGCAGCGTGGCGGGGATGCGCTGCTCGAGCACCGCCGACTTGACCGGCTGGAACAGCCCGTCGGTCTCGGCGCGCCACAGGCGGGCCGCATCGACCAGCAGGATCACGTCGGCCGGACTGGCTGTGCCTTCGCTCTTCAGCCGGGCAAGGATGCCGGCGTCGTCCGCATCGACGCGGTTGATCGTGATGCCGGTGGCCTTGGTGAAGTTGGCGTACAGCGCCTCGTCGGTCTGGTAGTGGCGCGCAGAGTAGAGGTTGAGCACCTTCTCCTGGGCGACAGCGGGCAGGGCGGTGGCCAGTGCGGCGACGGTGGCGAGCAGGATGGTTCGGACTTTCATGCGGGCTCCAGGAATCGGATGCCCGCATTCTATCGTCGAACGAGAATCGTTCTCAGTCCTGTTTCCTTGCGCGGGATCAAGGCCTGGGCAGGGACACGGCGCTCAGCTCAGGCCGATGGCGGCACGTAGCCGGCGGGCTGCTCGGCGCCCTGACCGAAGAAGAAGTTCTCCATCTGCCGCGCCAGATACTGGCGGGCGCGCTGGTCGGCCAGGTTGAGCCGGTTCTCGTTGACCAGCATGGTCTGGTGCTTCATCCACAGCTGCCAGGCTTCCTTGCTGACCTCGTTGTAGATGCGCTTGCCGAGTTCGCCGGGGTAGGGCGCGAAGTCCAGGCCTTCGGCTTCCTTCTTCAGATGCGTGCATTGGATGGTGCGGGCCATGGTGTGACTCCTTTCAAAGCTTCTTGACGAGGACCTGCGAACGCCGGTCCCAGTTGTACTTGCGTTTGCGCGCCTCGGGCAGCCAGTCCGGGTCGACCTGGGCGAAGCCGCGCTTGATGAACCAGTGCATGGTGCGCGTGGTCAGCACGAAGATGCTTTCCAGCCCCATCGCCTTGGCGCGCTGTTCGACGCGCTTGAGGATGCGCTCGCCGTCGCCCTGGCCCTGCACGTTCGGCGAGACCGTCAGCGCCGCCAGCTCGCCGGTGCGCGACTCCGGGTAGGCATACAGCGCCGCGCAGCCGAAGATCACGCCGTCGTGCTCGATCACGGTGTAGTGGCCGATATCGCGTTCGATCTCGGTGCGGCTGCGCTTGACCAGCGTGCCGTCGGTCTC
The DNA here is from genome assembly GCF_943372545.1 of Variovorax sp. YR752. Lineage (NCBI taxonomy): Bacteria > Pseudomonadati > Pseudomonadota > Betaproteobacteria > Burkholderiales > Comamonadaceae > Variovorax > Variovorax sp. YR752. The sequence continues at coordinate 13,961 of NZ_CALRZC010000215.1, forward strand.
GAAGGGTTCGATCAGCTGCAGGATGCCGCCAATGTCGTCGGCGCTGGCCTCGCGCAGGCTCTCGAGCTTCTCGTCGACCACCATGGTGCCGATGCCGTCGTGTGTGAACACCTCGAGCAGCAGCGCGCCGTCCACCGCGAACGGCAGGATGTGCGAACGCTCGACGCCGCCCTGGCAGGCCTTCACGCAGTGGCGCAGGTAGAAGGCGGTATCGGTCGGCTGGGTGGGCGCGGGCAGGGCGGCGAGCAGGCGTTCGGCCTCGGCCAGCGCGAGCTCGGTGTCGATCGGGCTGTCGGCGTCGTCCGGCTTCTCGCGGATGCCCGGCACCTCGGTCATGAAGAGCAGCTTGTCGGCCTGCAGCGCGACGGCGGCGCTGGTGGCGACGTCTTCCATCGTCAGGTTGAAGGCCTCTCCAGTGGGCGAAAAGCCGAACGGCGACAGCAGCACCAGCGCGCCGGTGTCGATCGCACGGCGCACCGCCGCCGCGTCGACCTTGCGCACCACGCCGCTGTGCCTGAAGTCGACGCCGTCGACGATGCCGACCGGCCGCGCGGTGAGG
>NZ_CALRZC010000216.1:0-14262 GCF_943372545.1 Variovorax sp. YR752
GACCTGATGAAGGCGCTGGGCACCTCGGGCCCCACCGAGAGCAAGGACGTCACCATCACCGGCCCCGACATCGCCGAGAACGGCGCCGTCGTGCCGGTCGGTGCCGCCACCACGCTGGCCGGCGTCAAGCGCCTGCTGCTGCTGGTCGAGAAGAACCCCAACATGCTGGCCGCGCTGTTCGACGTCACCGACGCCGTCGAGCCCAACATCTCCACGCGCGTCAAGATGGGCCAGTCGTCCAACGTGATGGCCGTGGCCATCACCGCCGACAACAAGGTCTTCTTCGCCCAGAAGGAGATCAAGGTCACGCTCGGCGGCTGCGGCGGCTGAGCGACGAGGAGCAGACCATGGCAGACCCGATGCGCATCCGCGCCCAGGCCGCCGGTGACAAGACCACCGTGCGCGTGCTGATGAGCCACGAGATGGAAACCGGCCAGCGCAAGGACTCGGCGGGCAAGCCGGTGCCGGCCTGGTTCATCCAGGAGGTCACGGCCGCGCACAACGGCAAGCCGGTGATGAGCGCCCAGTGGGGCCCGTCGGTGGCGAAGAACCCGTTCCTTCAGTTCGTGCTGAAGGGCGCCAAGGCCGGCGACAAGGTGACGATCATCTGGACCGACAACCGCGGCGACAAGCGCAGCGACGAGGCCACGGTCTCCTGAGATCGGCAGCTGCGGCGGCGTTCACGGCGCTGATCGCGCCGACCGGCCGGTGGGGCACAGCGCATTGCGCGGCTCTTCGCCGTGCAGGTACTGGCGTTCTTCCTCGTCGGTCGCGGGGCGAACCGATACGAGTTGCGCCTGACGGCCGAACAGATCCGCCAGTTCCGCCTGCGCGAGCTCGCGGGCGTCGGCCTGGCTGGGGTAGGCCTTGAACCATCGCCGAGGCCGGCCTTCGTGGCGGTAGTCGACCACCCAGACCGCCGACGTCCGGAAGAGCTGGATCATGCGGGTGGGGCAGCCTGCAGCTTCTTCCAGGCCTGGAAGCCGCCCGCCACCGACAGTGCCTTCGGATAGCCCAGCGAGCGCAGCAGCGAAGCCGCCGTCAGGCTGCGCCGGCCGCTGTTGCACACGCACAGCAGCAGGTGGTCGCGCGCGTGGTGCAGCTGGTTGATCGTCGTGAAGAAGGTCTTCGCGTCGATGTCCTTCGGCTGACCGGCATCGAGGATGTCCTGCTCGTCCTCGGTCAGCGTGTGGCCGAGCATCAGCTTGACCTCGAACATCGGGATGTGCACGGTGCCGGGGATGGCGCCCTTCATCTCGATCTCGAAAGACTGCCGGATGTCGATCATCGTGGCCAGCCCGAGGCGGCACAGTTCCAGCGCCGTGGGCAGGGTGATCTCGAGGGCGGCCTGGTCGCCGGGCGCCCGGGTGTCGTCAGTGTTCACGCGTCACCCCGCTGCTGCAGACCGGGCGAGCCCGATGCGAGAGACCATCGTCTGCGGGCCAGGCACGGCCGCGGGCAATCGGCCCGGGACTGCCTGGTGAATCCATGAATGCCATGCATGCGTCGCTCCTCTGCTCGCGCTGCATCGATTCTGCGCCGGCTTCGGCCGGATGGCGCGGCGCGCGCATGCCGATCGTGGTGGATGTCGGCTTCGGTGACGCCATCGAGCCCCGCGGTGGAAGACATCGGCCTTCTGGTGCTGCTGGAGGTGCCTGCGCCCTACGTGCGCGCCTATCCGCAAGAGACGGTCATCACGGAGAGGCTGCACGCGATGGTCGTGCCGGTTCTGGCCGATGTCCGCATGAAGGACGACTGCGACGTGTGGATGCTGACGAACACGCTCGACATCGATGGGGGCTGCTCGTGGCGCGCCGTCGAGGCGCCCTTGTGCGTACCCCGTCCGCACCGGGTCGCGGCTGTGTGAAAACGCGTTGATGCCTTGAGGGTGCTCGCCCAAATTGAGGCGACACCACAGAGCGGGCCGCAGCATGAAGCGATTCATCGAAGGCGAAGAGCGAAGCCAGATCACGTTGCTGCCCGAGTGCCTGGACGACTACGTCGCCGAGGAGAACCCATCCGGGTTGTCGACGCCTTCGTCGAGGAACTGGAACTGCACAAGTTGGGCTTCGAAGGTGCGCAGCCTGCGGCGACCGGGCGGCCGTCGTATCACCCGGCGGTCCTGCTCAAGATCTACATCTACGGATACCTCGACCGCATCCAGTCCAGCCGGCGCCTGGAGCGCGAGGCCCAGCGCAACGTCGAGCTGATGTGGTTGACCGGGCGCCTGGCTCCGGACTCCAAGACCATCACCGACTTCCGCAAAGACCACGGCGACGCGATCCGCAAGGTCTGCCGCGAGTTTGTCCAGTTGTGCCGGCGGTTGTACCTGTTCACCGACGGCAAGCTGCAGGCGAGGATCGAGCAACTCGAGCAAAGCATCCGGCGCTACCTGGTCGAGCTCGACCGTGCCGATCGCGACGCGAGCGCCGTGCTGCCCAGCCGGGTGACTCACCTCAAGGAGAAGATCGCCCACGTCAAAGAACAGATGCGGGCACTCGGCCAGATCGGCGATCAGATGGAGGCCAGCGAGGATCATCAGATCTCCCTGACCGACCCGGACGCACGATCCATGGCCACCAGCGGGCGCGGTACCGGCATCGTCGGCTACAACGTGCAGACCGCGGTCGATGCGAAGCACCACATGATCGTCGCCCACGAAGTCACCAACGTCGGTCACGATCGGGCCCAGCTCGCGGCCATGGCCAAGCTGGCAAAGCAGGCAATCGGCCAGCCCAAGCTGAACGAGGATGTGCTCGACGCGGTGCAGGAGCGGCTGGATGCCTTACCCGAGGCAGCGCGGCTGCGTCGACAGACGGTCGAGCATGTGTTCGGAACGCTGAAGTCCTGGATGGGCTCGACGCACTTCCTGACCAAGACACTGCCGCGCGTACGAACCGAGATGAGTCTGCAGGTACTGGCCTAGAACACGAAGCGGGCGATCAAGGTTCTCGGGACCGCGCGGCTGATCGCTGCGATGAGGGCGTAGACCGCCCCGACGAGGCCCCTGCGAAGCCGCGCCACACACGCGTGGCCGGCCCGGACTTCAGTCGCGCTCGCGTTCGGCGTCTGCACACGGCCTCGACCCATTGCAGACGCCGCCGGCCGGCCGAAGCGGTCAGTCGAGGTTGAACGCGTTGTCCTCACGCCCGGCCCACGCGGGGCCGAATGAGGGCCCCGGACGTGCAGCCGAGCTGACGGGCCAAGGTCTGGACGCCCTTCAATCCGGGTGCCGGTTCAGCCGTGAGGCCACCAGGAAGGTGATCGCGACCGAAGCGGCGAAGGCCGACGCCACCAGTGCCCAATCGGCGGCATGCAATGGCCGAAGATGCAGCAGTCGGCTGAGCCAAGGGATCTGCACGAGCGTGCCCACTGATGCGAGTGTCGCGACGACGAGCCAGCGGGCTGCGACTTCGCGCAGCCACGTCAAACCGGCGGTGGCGCCGGCGCTGGCAGCCAGCAGCACGCTCATCGCCATCGCGCGCGCGTGCTCGACGTCCCGGTCCGCGCCGAGCGCGTGGAGATAGCTCCAGACCACCGCCACGCTGGCGATCCCGCCGGCCAGGACGATGACCCCCCAGGCGCCGGCAGAGAAGAAGTGCGCCCGCCGCAGCCGCTGCACCGGTGCGAGCGGACCGACCGCAGGCAGGTCCTGGAAGGCCAGCATCGCGGTCGGATGGATGACAAGTTCCAGCCACACGATGTGCACCGGCAGGAACAGCAGTGGCAGGTCCATCAGCGGGATGGCCGCTGCGCCGATCACCAGCGGCAGGTGGACGAGCAGCAGGTAGGCGAAGGCGAGCCGAAGGTTCTGGAACAGCTGGCGGCCCTCGGCCACCGCATCGACGATCGTCCTGAAGTTGTCGTCGAGCAGCACCACCGGTGCAACCTCGCGCGCACTGCGCGTGCCGCGCTCGCCCATCGCCACGCCGACGTCGGCCAGCCGCAGCGCGGGCACGTCGTTGACGCCATCGCCGGTGACGGCGACCAGCTCACCCTGCGCCTGAAGGGCCTGCACGAGGTCGAGCTTCTGCGCCGGCGTCGCTCGCGCCACCACGTGCACGCCGGCATGCCGTCGAAGCACGGCGCCGGCATCGTCTTCGGGAGCCAGGGTCACGACGTTCGGCTGCGCGCCGCCGAGCCCGATCTCGCGCGCGATCGCCGCCGCGGTGGCGGGATGGTCGCCGGTGACCATGAGGACCCGCATGCCCGCCGCCATGCAGTCGGCGACGGCCTCGCGCACACCCTCGCGAACAGGGTCCTCGAAGGCCAGCAGGCCGGCGAACCGGAAGCCCGTCTCAGGCTCGCCGCCGATGCTCGTGGCGTCATCCAGACCGCGCCGGGCGCAGCCGATGACCTTGTGGCCCGACTGGGCGTAGGCCTCGACCCGCGCGAGCCAGCCGGCTCGTTCGAGCTCTGGCAGCCCGCACATCGCCAGCACGGTCTCCGGGGCGCCCTTGGTGAAGGCCGCCGCCTCTTCGCCGTCACGGCGCAGCACCACCGTCTCGCGACGCCGCGCTTCCGTGAATGGGAAGTCGGCCAGCCGCGTCGCCGGCGGCAGCGGCCCCGCCGCACTTTGCAGCGCCTGATCGAGCGGGTCGCCGCTGTCCGGCCGCGAGGCGAAGGCGGCCACCTGCAGCAGCGAGTGCTGGTCGAATCCGTCGGCGGCAGCCCGGTGGGCCAGCACCAGCGAGCCGGCGGTGATCGTTCCGGTCTTGTCGGACACGATGCAGCTGACGCGGCCGATGTTCTCCACCGCCACCGCGCGGCGCACCAGGGCCTTGCGGCGCGCCAGGCGGAACACGCCGACGCCGAGGAAGAAGGTGTAGACGACCGGGAACTCCTCCGGCAGCGCGGCCACCGCCAGCGTCAGCGCGCTCATCAGCGCATCGATCCAGCCGTGGCCATGCCACAGCCTGATCGCGGCCAGCACCACGCACATCACCACTGCCAGCCCGATCAGCACGGCCACGAGTTCGCCGATGGCCTTCTGCAGCGGCGTCGCGGCGTGGCTGCCTTCGGTGGCGGAGCGGACGATCTCGCCGTAGCGCGTCTCGCCGCCGATGAAAACGACGCGCAGCAATGCCTTGCCGGTCAGCAGTCGTGTTCCCGCGGTCCCCCAGTGCTCCTCGGACACGCTGGCGGGCCCCGGCGTCGCCGCATCGAGGGCGCGCTTGGCCACCGGCAGCGATTCCCCTGTCAGCGTCGATTCGTCGGCCTGGAGGCCGGTGCCGGCCACCAGCAGCCCGTCGGCCGGGAAATACTCGCCCGGCGTCACCTCCACCAGATCACCGGGTACCAGTTCCCGCGACGGGACGCTGCGCCACTGCCCGTCGCGCAGCACCTTCGCCGAGCTGGCCAGCCGGCTGGCCAGCCCGGCCGAGGAGGCGGACGTGCGCCGGTGCAGGTAGGCATCCATGCCGAGCAAGGGCGCCATCGCGACGAGCAGCGTGAGCGACTCGGTGACCTGACCGAGCAGGCCGAACAGGCCCGCCGTCAGCAGCAGGAACCACAGCATCGGGTCGCGCGCCGTGTCGCGTGCGACGACCCACCAGCCGCCGGAGGCCGGCGCCACGATGTCGTTGAAGCCGTAGCGGCGCTGGCTCTCCACCAGCGGCGCGCTCAGGCCCTGCGCGCCGGGGGGCAGGGACGCCAGGCGCTCGAGCGGGACGTTGCGTCGGCTCATCAGGCCTCGGCTCCGCGCGCGGACGGCCGGGGCCGGTGTTGGCGCGGGTCAGTCACGCTCGCGTCCGCCCCGATCCCGGCCACGCCCCTTCTCCGGCTCGACACGCGGGTCGCGGTGGCACTCCACGCAGTTCTGGAAGTCGCGGATGCCTTCTTCGAGGTGTTCTGCGCGCACCTTGGCCTCGGAGTGTTCGTGGCAACCGTAGCAGGTGTAGCGGCTGTAGTCGTTGTTGCGGTGGCAGGTGTCGCAGGGCGCCTCGTGGTCGCGATCGAGCACGAAGTACTTGTCGTGGTCGAAGGTTGCCGGCTTCCAGGCCTCGGTCTTGTGGCAACTCTTGCAGCTGCCCTTGATCTGGCGGTGCAGGCGGTCGGTCGGCGCGTTGTGGCAGCTCTCGCAGCGGTCGAGCACGGCCGGCGCCAGCAGCTGGTGGTCGAAATGCGCCGGCTTCCAGGCCTTGTCGCCGTGGCACTGGCTGCACTCCACCTTCAGGTCGCGGTGCACGGTGTCCTTCGGGGCGGCGTGGCAGGTGGAGCATTGTTCCTTCACCGCCACCTTGAGCAGCGCGTGCGAGAAGGGCTTGCGGCTGCGCTTGGTGAGCTTCGGCCCCTGGTGGTCGCTGTGGCAGGCCATGCAGTCCTGCTCGATCAGCTCCTGGTGGAACGAGACCTTGACGGTTCGCGACGGGATCGGCACACCCTTGGTGGTCTTGAGGCCGACGTCGGCCATGGCGTGGCACTCGGTGCAGCGCGATGTCGAGGCGCCGCGCCAGGCGGCGTGGCAGGCGAAGCAGTCGGTGGCGAGTTCCTCGTGACCCTTCACCAGCGGGCCGGGGCTGATCATCAGGTGCGGGTAGACAAAGGCCAGCGCCACAAGCACCACCAGGTTGAGCGCGACGACGATCCACAGGATGGGCGGCCGCTTCTTCACTGCCAGCCCCAGAACAGGAAGATCGCCACGATGTGCGCCGTGGCCAGCACCGCGAAGGCCAGCGTGATCGGGAAGTGCACCACGCGCCACTGCTTGACGGCGTCGAAGGTCAGGCTGTCCCAGTAGAGCTGGTCTTCGAGGTCGGCCTCGGGCAGGCCGCGGGCGCGCATGCGCTGGCGCGCTTCCTCCATCCGCCGCCGGGATCGGTCGAGCAGGAACTTGCCGGTGAGGCCGCTGCCGACGTTGATCAGCATCGCCCACACCGCCAGCCAGCCGAGGATGGCGTTGAAGTGCACGCCGGCATGCACCAGCACCAGCAGCGAGCCCAGCCAGGCCAACAACTCGTGCCAGCGCAGCAGCTTGGCGGGGTGGCCGCTGCGGATCAGCTTGCGCTTGCGCAGCGAATAGGCGGTGGAGCCGATGATGAGCAGCGTGCCCGGGATGCCGAGCCAGCGGCCGACCCACAGCAGGTCGAACAGATGCAGCAGACCATCGAGCGCGAGGGCGAGTACGGCCAGCAGGGCGAAGCTGGCCACGAAGGGCAGCACCTCGCGCTGAAACAGTCGGGCCTTCAGCGGCATCAGGCCTCCAGCACCAGCGGGGTGGCCGGCCGGCCGACGCACAGCAGGCAGTGGCCGGCCGCGACGTCGTGGTCGGGCGTGTGCTCGTACTGCACCGCGCCGTCGAGCAGGCGCGTCTCGCAGCTGCCGCAGCCGCCCGACCGGCAGCCCGACTCGACCTCGATGCCGTGGCGCTCGGCAAAGTCGAGCAGCGAGGCGTCCCGGCCGTCCCACGCCAGGCTGCGGCCGGAACGCTGGAACTTCACCTCGACCACGGCGACCACCGGCGCGGCGGCTTCCGGCGCCCCCGGCAGCTTCACGGAGGCTGGCCCGAACGCCTCGTAGTGGATGTCGGCGACGGGCACGCCCCACTCGGCCAGCGCGGGCACCAGGGTCTGCATCATTGCCGGCGGCCCGCAGACATAGAACTGGTGCCGCCCGTGCGGCAGCGTCTGGCGCAGCAGTTCCACGTCCACGTGTCCCTCGTGCTGGTAGTCCCGTCCCGGCACATCGGCCGCCAGCGGTCGGCTGTAGACGACGTGCAGCCGCAGCGCCGGGTGCGAGGCCGCCATCTGCTCCAGCCCCGACTTGAAGGCGTGCTCGTCGCTGTTGCGCAGTCCGTAGTGGAGGTGCACCGGCCGCTGCGGCTGGTTGGCGATGCACCAGCGCAGCATGCTCATCATCGGCGTGATGCCGATGCCGCCGCCGATCAGCACCACGGGGATCGACGGATCAGCATCGAGGAAGAAGTGCCCCGACGGCGCCTTCACGCGCAGCACGTCACCGGCCCGGACATGGTCGTGGAAGTGGTTCGACGACAGGCCCGGAAGGAACTCCGGGTGATCGGGCGGCGCCGGCACGCGCTTGATCGTCACCCGGTACTGCGCCGGGTCAGGCCGGTCCGACAGCGAATAGCAGCGCGTGATGGCGCGCCGGGTCGGCTCTTCACCGACTGCGCCCGCGGCGAGATCGAGCGAGAAGGTCAGGAACTGGCCCGGCCGGAACGCGGGCAAGGGCTGGCCATCGACCGGCTGCAGGTGGAAGGAACACTGCGTGCGTGCAGCGTCCTCGAAGCGGCGCTCCGTGACGCGGAACTCCCGCCAGCCCTCCCAGGCCAACTGTGGCCTGTTCCTCGCCGCATCGGGCGGTGCCGGTGTCGCCGGCGCCGCCAGGCGGCGGCGCCGCACCACCACGCCGATGCCCACTGCCAGTTGCAGCAGCAGCGCCGCGGCAATCCATGCGAGCAGTTGTAGGGCTGTCATCGAGGCTCCGTGGCCTCGCCGACACTCGACGCGACACGAAAGGGCATGGACCGATTCTGGAACCCGCTGCTCCGTGCACGCTTGAGTGGCATCAAGCGTCGCTGCCCGGCGGTGGCTCTCGAAGGCCGCCGGGCAGCATCGCCGCGTTCAGGTCATGTGCGCGGCCGGCGCGCCGGCATCGAGCAGCGGTTCGCCGGGATGGTGCCCCAGACTCAGCGGCATCGACAGGAAGGCGATGAGCACCACGGGCACCAGCGTCATGGCGACAGTACAGGCGAGGCGTGCGAGAAAGTCGCGGAGATCGGCGTTCATGTCGTGCTCCTTCGCGCTCAGGCCGTGGGCGCCGGCTTGTACACGAGCTGCAGGCCGTGGCCGCGGCTGTAGTAGTAGTCGCCATTCGGGCTGATGACGACGGCGCGGGACTTGCGCACGTCGGTGAAGTACTGCCAGCCGTGGCCCGGTTCGCCAGCCTTGGGCGAAACGGCGACAACCTGCATGCCCGAAGCGACGGCACGATGGTCTTTCGGCACCTTGCGATGGTCGCCTGCGTGTGCGGCGAAGCCGATCGTTGCTGCCGCGATGCCGAGCGCCATGCCGATGTTGCTGAGCTTCATGATCGTTCCTTTCGAGCGGATCCAGTCGACGCTGACTGTTCGTCTACTTTGGCCGCCGGAACTTAGGAATGTCTGAGCGGCTTGCGCCGGCCGGCACCGAACTGCCGTTCGGCGCCCATGCGGGTCGTTCGAAGGGGAACTGTGCGAAGGTCCGATCCAGCATCGAGATTGACCGACTGCCCCGGGCTGACCGTGGCCCTCCTCGACTGGCTTCCGCCAAGCCATTGCAGCCCGCCAAACCTCGTGAAGGCCGTCGGTCCATGCCGATCATTCCGCGCAAGTCCCGACTCCTGTACAGACACACCCGCTGGTGCCGTGATCGCCCGTTGGAGTCTTGTGCACCAAGGGCAGAGCTCCTGACAGTGCGAAACGAGGCGTCGAGATGATTTCGCGTCAATCGGGGCTGGCTCGTCGTCCTGTCGGGCAATAGACGTTCTTGACCTCTTCTCCACGCAGGAACTGCGACTCTTCCTCGGCGACCCACTGCACCCGATCGCCATACAGCGATCGAAGTTCCTCTTGAACTTGTCCGTTGGGATCGCGCCCTTCGCGGAGCACCTTGAACCAGCGTCGTGGCCTTCCGTCGTGGCGGGAGTCAATGACCCAGGTGGTCGAGTTCCGGCAGAACGCCACCAGACGTCCCCTCGCCGCGTGTGCAGCCCTCAGACTGCCCGCGAAGTTTCGCCGCCCAAGGCTTCGCAGACGCGGCGCAGGCGGCTCTCCGCGTCGTCCGCGACCGTCTTCACCCCCGGCTTGCCGACCAGACCGACCATGGTCTGCGGATCCAGGAAGCCGACCACCACGCGGCCAGGGCCCTCCTCGCGGACGATCACATTGCACGGCAGCAGCAGACCGATGTCCGGCTCGGCCTGCAAGGCCTGGTGCGCCAGCGGCGGATTGCAGGCGCCCAGGATGCGGTAGGGCGGCATCTCGGCACCGAGCTTCTCCTTCATCGCGCGCTGGACATCGATGTCGCTCAGCACGCCGAAACCCTCGGCCTTGAGAGCCGCCGTGGTCTTGGCCAGGGCGTCGTCGAACGACAGGCCCGTGAGCGTGGTGGTGAATCCGTACATGTCAGACCTCTCGAGGCGTTGTGGCCGAAATGGCCGGGAAGAAGGGGCCGCCCGCCGCACCGACAGGTGCATGCCGTCAGTGTCGCGCAGCGGCGGTAGACGTGCACTTCTGGATACGGCATTGGGTATGCAGCAATCGGAGTATAGTGGTAAGTATCTGATGACTTACCGAATGCAGCGACCACCATGCAGACCCGTCTCTCCACCGAAGAACGCCAGGTCGAGATCGTCGAGGCCGCCTTGCGTCTGGCGCGCGAGTCCAGTCCAGCGCTGATCACCACCGCCGACATCGCCAAGGCGATCGGCGTCACGCAGGGTGCGGTCTTCAAGCACTTCCCCACCAAGGACGCCATCTGGCTGGCCTCCATGCGCTGGGTGCGCGAAACCCTGCTGCTGCAGCTGCAGGCCGCGGCGGACGAGGCCGCCACACCCCTGGACGCACTGGCCGCGATGTTCCGCGCGCACGTCGAGTTCGTCATCGCGCATCCGGGCGTGCCGAGGTTCATCTTCCACGAACTCCAGCAAGCCGCCGACTCGGCGGCCAAGCTCGAGGTGCGTGGTGTGCTCCAGGGCTACCGCACGCTGCTGCTCAGCCGCCTGGCCGAGTCGATCGAACAGCAACTGGTCAGCCCGGATCTGGATCCGGAGGCTGCCGCCACCGGCTTCATCGGCCTGATCCAGGGTCTCGTCATGCAGTCGATGCTGAGCGGGCGACCCGCGGCCATGCGCCAGCAGGCCAACGCCATCTTCGCGCTATACCGGCGCGGCCTCGGGGAGGCGCGATGAAAGTCTCAACGATCGGATCGCGCCGGCTCGCGCTGATCGCGCTCGGCGTTCTGCTGGTCGCGGCCCTGGCCTACGTGGTCATGCGGTCCGGCCCCCTGGCGCCGACCCGCGTCACGGTCGTGCAGGCCACCGAAGGTCAACTCACCCCCCAGCTGTTCGGCATCGGCACGGTCGAGGCTCGGCGCAGCTATCTGATCGGGCCAACGGCAGCGGGCCGGGTCCGGGCGGTCGTGGTCGACGTCGGCGACACGGTCAAAGCGGGCCAGCCGCTGGCCGAGATGGACCCCGTGGACCTGGACGAACGCACCGCCGCGCTCGACGCCTCGGTCGCCCGCGCCGGCAGCGCCATGGCCGCAGCCGAAGCGCAGCGCCGCGACGCCCAGGCCCGCAGGGAACTGGCGGTCGTCAATGCGCGCCGCTACGTTGAGCTGGGCCGACAGAACTTCATCAGCACCGGTGCCGTCGAGGCCAAGCTCCAGGAGCAGACGTCGGCCGACGCGCTCGTCACCGCTGCCGACGCCAACCTGGCCGCAGCCCGGCAGGACCAGCAGCGCGTGGCGGCCGAACGCGCCGGGCTGCGCCAGCAGCGTGCGAATGTGCGCCTGCTGGCGCCGGCCGACGGCGTGGTCACCAGCCGCGATGCCGAACCGGGCTCGACCGTCGTGGCCGGGCAGGCCGTGCTGCGCCTGATCGAGCCTTCGTCGCTGTGGGTCAAGGTGCGGCTGGACCAGGCACGTTCGGGTGGCTTGGCCGTGGGCCTGCCTGCCCAGATCGTGCTGCGCTCCAACCCGAGTCGAACTTTCCCGGGCAAGGTTGCCCGCGTCGAGGCCCTCAGCGACAGCGTGACCGAAGAGCGCGTGGCGCAAGTCAGCTTCGACCAGGTACCGGCCGGCCTGTCGGTGGGTGACCTGGCGGAGGTGACCTTGTCGCTGCCGCCGACCGCGAAGGCGGTGCTGCTGCCCAATGCCTCCATCAAGCGCCGGCAGGCGCAGACCGGTGTCTGGGTGATCGACGCAGGCACCTTGCGCTTCACGCCCGTGCGAGTCGGCCAGGCGAGCTTGGACGGCCAGGTCCAGGCGCTCGACGGCGTCAAGCCCGGCATGACCGTCGTCGTGCACAGCGAGAAGGAGATCGGCGAGCGCAGCCGCATCACCGTGGTCGATGCGCTCGCGGGGCGCCAGCCGTGATCAGCCTGGCCGGCAGGGACATCCTGCACTCCTGGAGCAAGTTCGTGCTGACCGGCATCGGCCTGGGCCTGCTGATCGGCGTGACCCTGACCATGGCGGGGGTGTACCGCGGCATGGTCGACGACGCACGGGCGCTGCTCAACAACAGCGGCGCCGACCTCTGGGTGGTGCAGCAGGACACACAGGGGCCCTATGCGGAATCGTCGAGCCTGCGCGACGACGCGGTGCGCAGCGTGCTGGGGCTGCCCGGCGTGGCGCGTGCTGCCAACGTGACCTACCTGACGATGCAGGTGCGGCGCTCTTCGGACGGGGAAGATGTCCGCGCCATGGTGGTGGGCTTCGAACCGGGGCAGCCGGGCGAACCGGGCTACCTGGTCGCCGGGCGGCACATCACACGCAGCCACTACGAGGCGGTCGCCGACGTGCGCACGGGCTTCACCCTGGGTGAGCGCATCCGCATCCGCCGCCACGACTACACGGTGGTCGGGCTGACGCGGCGCATGGTGTCGTCGGGTGGCGACCCGATGGTCTTCATCCCGCTGAAGGACGCGCAGGAAGCGCAGTTCCTCAAGGACAACGACGCCATCGTCAACGAGCGCGCCCGCACCGCGGCCAACCCGAGCCTGAACCGTCCTGGCGTGCCGGGGCTGCTGGAAGCCATCCAGGCCTCGCAGGCGAACAACCGCAACGTCAACGCCATCCTCGTGCAGGTGCAGCCCGGCGCCGACGCCGAGACGGTGGCCGAACCCGTGCGCCGGTGGAAGCACCTGGAGGCGTTCACGCGCGAACAGATGGAAGAGATCCTGGTGGCGAAGTTGATCGCCACGTCGGCCAGGCAGATCGGCATGTTCCTGGTCATCCTGGCCATCGTCAGCGCGGCCATCGTCGCCTTCATCATCTACACGATGACGCTGGGCAAGATCCGCGAGATCGCGGTGCTCAAGCTGATCGGCACGCGCAACCGCACCATCGCCGGCATGATCCTGCAGCAGGCGCTGGGCCTGGGCCTGATCGGCTTCGTCGTCGGCAAGGTGGCGGCGACCTTCTGGGCGCCCATCTTCCCGAAGTACGTGCTGCTGGAGCCGGGCGACGCCGTGCGCGGCCTGGTTGCCGTGGTGGCGATCTGCGCGCTGGCCAGCACGCTGGCGATCCGCGTCGCGCTGAAGGTCGACCCGGCCGCGGCGATCGGAGGCTGAGGTGGCCGAACTCGGCATCCGCATCGAGCATCTGCGCAAGCGCTACGGCGACGGCGACACCGCCGTCGACGCCTTGAAGGACGTGAACATGACGGTGGCGCCCGGCGAGGTGGTGGGCCTGATCGGCCCGTCGGGTTCGGGCAAGAGCACGCTGCTGAAGTGCCTGGGCGCGGTCATCGAGCCGAGTGGTGGCCGAATGGTGCTGGGCGGCGAGACCATCTACGACGACGGCTGGAAGATCCCCGACCTGCGCGCCCTGCGGCGTGACAGCATCGGCTTCGTCTTCCAGGCGCCCTACCTGATCCCGTTCCTCGACGTGACCGACAACGTGGCCCTGCTGCCGATGCTGGCGGGGCGACCGAACGCCGAGGCCCGGACACGCGCCCGCGAATTGCTGAAAGCCCTGGACGTCGCCCACCGAGCCAGCGCGCAGCCCTCGGAACTGTCTGGCGGCGAGCAGCAGCGGGTGTCGATCGCACGCGCGCTCGCCAACAGGCCGCCGGTGATCCTCGCCGACGAACCGACGGCGCCGCTGGACAGCGAACGCGCGCTGGCCGTGGTGCGCATCCTCGACCAGATGGCGGTGCAGTACCACACGGCAGTGATCGTCGTCACGCATGACGAGAAGATCATCCCGACCTTCAAGCGGCTCTATCACATCCGCGATGGACGCACGCACGAGGAGCGCGGCGAAGGGCGCAGCCTCTGACGGGCCGGCGCCATTCAGCGCGGCACGTAGAACATCGACTTCTCGAACTGAACGGCCGATGCTTCCGCGCCAGGGCTTTGCAGGGATTGCACACTGCTGACTTCGAACACCACGGGCACCGACCGGCCTGCAAACCCTTGAGCCACGGCGTAGGGCATGCGCAAGCTCACCGACATCGACGCCACGGCGGCCGGGGCGGCGCGCACCGGTGTCGCCAGGACCTCCAGCCCCTCGATGCCGGAGGCAGTGATCCGATAGGTCT
>NZ_CALRZC010000217.1:0-14205 GCF_943372545.1 Variovorax sp. YR752
GACCCAGCTCGACCCCGCCACCTTCGTGCGCGTGCACCGCAGCCACGCGGTGAACCTGGGCCGCATCAAGGAGATCGAGCCGCTCGACGGCGGCGACGCCCGGCTGCACATGCACGACGGCACGACCGTGCCCTGCAGCCGGCGGTATCGCGACGCACTTCGGGGCGGCGCGACCTGAGGGATCGGCGCGTTCCGATCCGGTGCGCGCCCTGCGGAATCAGCCCATTCTTGGGTCGTATCGCACCATCAAAGAGCCTTCAGGCACCATTTTTGCTTTCTTGCGCCGGCGCCCCGAGCCGTTCGGGTGCGACGCACCAAATCAAACCAAAAACCTGCAAGAAGCTCTCATGGACGCACTCAAACAGGGCGCAGATGCGCTGTTCATCCTTCTCGGCGCCATCATGGTCCTGGCCATGCATGCCGGCTTTGCCTTTCTGGAACTGGGCACCGTGCGCAAGAAGAACCAGGTCAATGCGCTGGTCAAGATCCTGGTCGACTTCTCGGTGTCGACCATCGTGTACTTCCTGGTGGGCTACGGTGTGGCTTACGGCACGCATTTCTTCGTCAGCGCCACCGAACTGTCGGCAAGAAGCGGCTATGAGCTGGTGAAGTTCTTCTTCCTGCTGACCTTCGCGGCGGCCATTCCGGCCATCATCTCGGGCGGCATCGCCGAGCGCGCCAAGTTCTGGCCCCAACTGATCGCCACCGCGGTCATCGTCGGTTTCGTCTACCCGCTGTACGAGGGCATTGCGTGGAACAAGGCCTTTGGCATCCAGGCCTGGATCGCTTCAGTCACGGGTCATGAATTCCATGACTTCGCCGGCTCGGTCGTCGTGCACGCCGTGGGCGGCTGGCTGGCGCTCCCGGCCGTGCTGCTGCTGGGCGCGCGCCGCAACCGCTACCGCGGCGACGGCTCGCTCAGCGCGCACCCGCCGTCGAACATCCCGTTCCTGGCGCTGGGCGCGTGGGTGCTGTGCGTGGGCTGGTTCGGCTTCAACGTGATGAGCGCGCAGAGCATCGACAAGATATCGGGCCTCGTCGCCGTCAACTCGCTGATGGCCATGGTCGGCGGCACGCTGGTGGCGCTGGCCATGGGCAAGAACGACCCCGGCTTTGTCTACAACGGCCCGCTCGCCGGCCTCGTGGCGGTGTGCGCCGGCTCCGACCTCATGCACCCGCTGGGCGCGCTCGTGGCGGGCGGCGTGGCTGGCGCCATCTTCGTCTTCATGTTCACGCGCACCCAGAACAAATGGAAGATCGACGACGTGCTCGGCGTGTGGCCGCTGCACGGCCTGTGCGGCACCTGGGGCGGCATCGCGGCCGGCATCTTCGGCACGCAGGCGCTGGGCGGTATCGGCGGCGTGAACCTGTGGGCACAGCTCATCGGCACCCTGCTTGGCGTGGTCTGGGCGCTGATTGGCGGCGCCGTGGTGTACGGCGTGCTCAAGGCGACGATGGGGCTGCGGCTGTCGCAGGAAGAGGAGTACGACGGGGCGGATCTGTCGATTCACCACATTTCGGCGACGCCGGAGCGGGAAGTGAATTGGTGAGGGCGTTGCGGGTTCAGCTGGCTTCGGCCGCGACACCGTGCGTCCACCCGGGCATGGCAAGGTAGTAGCGCACGGCCTTGCCCTGGCCCACGGTGTACAGCATGCCGTTCTGCACGAGCTCCGAGAGATCGCGCGTGGCTGTCGCCTTCGACACCCGCACCATCTTCAGATACTTCTCCACATTGAGGCCGCCAAGAAAGCCGCCGTCGCCGGCCTCGAGCAGCCGGCGCAGCAAGGCCCGCTGCCGCTCGTTGAGCGGGTGCTGCGCATGCCGTACCCAGAAGCGCGAACGCTCCAGTGACGACTGGATCACCTGGCTCGACGCGACGCAGGCTTGGCCGAACGCTTGCGCGAACCACTGCACGAAGGGGGTGACGTCTGCGTCGCCCGACTGGCCGACGGCCAACGCGTCGTAGTAGCCCTTGCGGTCTTTGAGCAGTTGCCTCGACAGGCTGAAGAGCCGCGTGGAAGCGCCTGTGTCCTGTGCCAACGCCATGTCGGCCACCGCGCGGCCGACGCGACCGTTGCCATCTTCGAACGGGTGGATGGTTTCGAACCACAGGTGCGCGATGGCGGCGCGCGCAATGCCGTCCATGCCTGCGTGCCGTGTCTGTGCAAACCATGCGAGGAAGGCGTCCATTTCGCGCGGGACGGTGGAAGAAGGAGGCGCCGTGTAGTGCACCACCTCCTTGCCGGGCAGGCCGCTCACGATCTGCATGGCATCGGCGTGATCCCGGTAGCGGCCGACCGCGATGCGCCGGATGCCGGTCGTGCCGCCCGGAAAGAGCGCCGACTGCCAGCGGCACAACCGGTCCGTGTCGAGTGGTGCATCGAAGTTCGTCGTGGCGTCATGGATGACTTCGACCAAACCGTCGATGTGCCGGTCGGTCGGGCCGGCATCGTCGGTGCCGAGGCGCCGCATGACCGAGGAACGCACCGCGGCGAGGTCCAGCCGCTCGCCTTCGATGGCGGCGGTGGCCACGGCTTCCTGCGTCCACAGTTCCTGCTCGACGCCGACCAGCCCTTCCAGGCCGATGGCTCGCGCCATGCCGTTCACTTCCCCTCGGAGTTCGCGCGCGCGGAGCAGGGCCGGGCTGGCTTCGGACAGGTCGAACCGAAGCTGCGGCCAGTCGGGCTGCTGCCAGATGTAGAGCGGGGCGAAGGTGGCCATGAGCCGCATTTTAGATAAATCGGCTCAAAAAATGATTCGCAAATGTGAATTTGCGGCTCAAGGCGCGGTTTTTGGGTAGAAAGGCACAAATCTGTGACCTGTAGCAAACTCATCCGGCCGCTCATTCCACTCCATCCCCCATGACCCAATTGCCCCCCGCCCTCGAAGTCCTCCCCCGCGACCTGTCCGCCTACCGCGAGGGCAACGTCGGCATCGACTACGTGCACCGCTTCGAGTCCGGCAAGCCCGGCCCGCACGTGCTCATCAATGCGCTCACGCACGGCAACGAGATCTGCGGCATGACGGCGGCCACGCACCTGCTCGACACCGGCGTGCGCCCGAAGATCGGCACGCTCACGATCAGCTTTGCCAACGTGGCGGCGTACGAATCTTTCAACGAGGCGCTGCCCTTCGACAGTCGCCAGCTGGTGCACAACCTCAACCGCGTGTGGTCACCCGAATGGCTCGACGGCAGCGAAGACAGCCCCGAGCTGAGTCGTGCCCGCGTGCTGCGCCCGGTGGTGAGCGCGGCCGACCACATCCTCGACATCCATTCCACGAGCCAGCCCGTGATTCCGTTCTGGGTGTACCCGGCCTTCGACCGCAACGCCGAGGCCGCCATGGCCATCGGCCGCCCGTCGGTGCACCTGGTGATGCCCGACGGCCTGGGCTCGGGCACGCCGCTGATCCAGCACGGCCAGCATGGCAAGGCCGACGGCAAGGGCGTGGCGCTGGTGGCCGAGTGCGGCCAGCATTTCCTGCGCTCGGCCTCCGAGCTGGCCACCGCCATCTCGCTCGACTTTCTGGCGCACTTCGGCCTCATCGACAAGGACCCCGCTGTGCCCGCGCCCGGCGAGCAGCGCCGCTTCGAACTGCTGCAGACGCACGTCATCAAGTCGGAAGACTTCGCCTTCGTGCGCCCGCTGATCGGCTTCGAGACCTTTGCCAAGGGCGAGCTGATCGCCACCAACGGCCCGGAAGAAATCCGCGCGCCGTGCGACGACTGCACGATCTTCATGCCCGCGCAGCGAACGATCGTGGGGCGCGAGGCGGTGTATCTGACGAAGCCGCTCTGAGAGCGGCGTTCTTCAGTTCAGCAGATCAGCAGATGCCGCGGTTTTTCCGCGGTGCTGTAGTCGGCATGCCAGTAGTGCGGGTCGTTGCAGAGGCTGAAAGCGGCGTCTGCGCTGGCGTGACGGTCGCCGAAGTGTTTGCCCATCGTCACGTGCACCGAGCCCGGGTCGGGCCAGTCGATGCCGACGCCACTGACGCGGTTGCCCGAGGCGACTTCGGCGGCGACGACTTTCTGCAGGGCAGGGTGCAGGCGGGTGTTGAGCAGGGCGAGGGCTTCGCGGCGTTCGGTGGTGCGCGCGAAGGAGGTGTCGAGGCAGGCTTCGGTGAAAAGCAGCACAGGAGCCCTCGGCGCTACGAAGATTTCAGGAGCTTTTCGATCTGTTCCCGCAGCGGCGGCAGATCGCGCAGGATGGTTTGCCAGACGATGGCGTGATCGACCGTGAAGTACCCGTGCGCGAGGGCATTGCGCATCTCGTAGGCGAAGCGCCACGGTATCTCCGAATGCGCCGAGGCAAAGTCTGCATGGTGCTTGACGACGTTGTTGCACGCAGCCCCGATGACTTCCAGGTTCCGCACCACGGCATCCTGTGTTCGGCGATCCGCGAGGTAGCCATCGAGCGTGGCGCCGTGCGTGTAGTCCTGGACGTTGTCGATGGCCTGCAGGATGTGACCCAGGTAGTCCGGCACCCGCAGCGGATCGCCCCGACTCATATCGGCACGGCCTCGCGCAGCACTTGGTCGCGAAACTTCGGCGGCAAGCCGTTGGGCGTGAGCACATCCACTTCCATGCCCAGCAGGCACTTCAGCTCGTGGCGGATGGCCCCGATGTCCATGAGCGTGGTCTGTGCCGTGGGCTCCACCAGCAGATCGAGGTCGCTGTCGAGCCCATCGTCACCCCGCAGCGCCGATCCGAAGACCCGGACGTCGCTGACATGGTGGCTCAGCGCAATCTCGCGAATGCGATCGCGATGGCGGGACAGAGCTTCGGAGGGGCGCATCTTGCGCAGTGTAGTGCCGGTGATTCTTCTTCGGCCTCAACCCGCAACGAACAACGCCGGATCCACCATCGTTCGGTTCAGCATCACCCCCCAATGCAGGTGCGGCCCGGTCACCCGTCCCGTCGCGCCCACGGCGGCCAGCGGCTCGCCGGCCTTGAGCACGTCGCCGACCTTCACGTCCCAGCGGCTCAGGTGGCAGTACATCGTCAGCAGGCCGCCGCCGTGGTCGAGCCAGACGGTGCCGCCGGGCAAGAGGTAGTCGCCGGTGTCGATCACCTTGCCGGCCAGCGGCGCAAGCACGGGCGTGCCGGTGCCGGCCGCGATGTCCATGCCGCTGTGCGGATTGCGCGACTGGCCGTTGAACACGCGGCGCAGGCCGAACGAGCTGGAGCGGCGGCCCGGCACGGGCACGCGCATCTGCAGCGCGGCGTCGGAGCGCAGGTCGGTGAGGGTGGCCATCACGCCGGCCAGGTGGTCGCGCTCCTTGTTGTAGCGGGCCTGGTCCTCGGGCGACAGGTCGACCCTGCGCGGCGCTACCGTCAGACGTTGTTCGCGGTACTGCTTCGGGGCGACGGTGTAGGCGATCTGGCGTTCGGGCTTGCCCTCGGCGCGCACGCTGATGTGGGCCTCGCCCGGTGGGGTGGCGAGCGGAATGCCGACCAGCGCGGTCCATTCGATCGGATCGCCCAGCACCAACACAGGCACATCACCAGCAAAGGCCTTGGGGCGCGTGGCCGCCGGGCCGAGCGACAGGCGGGCGACGCCGCCGGGCACCAGGGAAGCGCGCGGCCAGACGTCGGGTGCCTGCGGTTTGTTGTTTTTCTTGGCCGGGGCCGCGGCACCGGCCGGCAACGCCAGCAAGCCGAGGGCGCCGAGCACTGCGCTGCGGCGGTTCAGCGCGGCAGAGGAGGGGAGGTCGGAGAAAGGAAGGTTCATGTGCATGGACAGGATTCGAATGAAGAGTTGGTGGTGGTGCGGCGGCTCAGTCGCCGTTCTGTTCCAGCCAGGTTCCGGGCGCCAGTCCGTCGAGCGTGTAAGGCCCGATGGCGGCGCGGATGAGGCGCAGCGTCGGCAGCCCCACGGCCGCCGTCATGCGCCGCACCTGGCGGTTGCGGCCTTCGCTGATCGCCAGCTCCAGCCACGCGGTGGGAATGAGCTGGCGCTCGCGGATGGGGGGCTCGCGGTTCCACACGGCGGGCGGTGGGTCGAGCAGGCGCGCTCGTGCGGGACGTGTGGGGCCGTCGTTGAGCTGCACGCCGTTGCGCAACGCTGCCAGTGCGTCGTCGGTCGGCACGCCCTCCACCTGTACCCAGTAGATCTTCTCCATCTTGAAGCGCGGATCGGCGATGCGCGCTTGCAGCTTGCCATCGTCGGTGAGCAGCAGCAGGCCTTCGCTGTCGGCATCAAGGCGTCCGGCGACGTAGACACCGGGGAGGTCGATGAAGTCCTTCAGCCCGCGCCAGCGGCCCTCGGGCGTGAACTGGCTGAGGACGCCGTAGGGTTTGTTGAAGCGGATGAGGCGGGAAGAAGGGCTCGGAACGTTCATGTGAACCGACAGGATAGCCGGGGTCTGCAAGCGCCCGGCACATGAAAAAAGCCGGAGCCATGACAGCCCCGGCTTTGCGGGAGGGCGCGGCAAGCAGGCTTACTTGGCCCAGCTGTCCCGCATCCCCGCCGCGCGGTTGAACACGGGCTTGCCTTCCGCTGCGCCCTTCGAGTCGCGCACGAAGTAGCCATGCCGTTCGAACTGGATGCCCACGCCAGCTTCCGCCTTCGCCAGCGACGGCTCGACGAACGCCGTGCACACCTCGAGGCTGTGCTTGTTCAGCTCGTCCAGCAGCTCGCCGCTGCCCGGGTTGGCTTCGGCGAACAGGCGTTCGTACAGTCGCACCTCGGCCTGCACGGCATCCGCCGCAGCCACCCAGGTGATGTTGCCCTTGACCTTGATCGCGTCCGCGCCGGGCGTGCCGCTCTTGGTGTCGGGCACCAGCGTGGCCTGCACTTCGAGGAGCTTGCCGTCGGCGTCGCGCGTGGCGCCGGTGCATTCGATGACGTGGCCGTACTTCAGGCGCACCTTGTTGCCGGGGAACAGGCGGAAGAAGCCCTTGGGTTGCACGTCTTCGTAGTCGGTGCGCTCGATCCAGACTTCGCGGCCGAGCTTGAACTCGCGCTTGCCCATCTCGGGGTGGTGCGGGTGCACGGGGGCGGAGCAGTCGTCGAGAACGTCGTCGCCGCCCATCAGCTCGCCCCAATTCGTGATGACCAGTTTCACCGGGTCGAGCACGGCCATGGCGCGCGGCGCGACGGGCTCGAGGGTGTCGCGCAGCGCAGCTTCGAGGCTGGCGTACTCGATCCAGCCGCCCGACTTGGTGGTGCCGCTGCGTTCGCAGAACAGCTGCAGCGCGGCGGGCGTGTAGCCGCGGCGGCGCAGGCCGGCGATGGTGGGCATGCGGGGGTCGTCCCACCCGTCGACGTGCTTTTCTTCGACCAACTGGCGCAGCTTGCGCTTGCTGGTCATCACGTGGGTCACGTTCAGGCGGGCGAACTCGTACTGGCGCGGGTGCGGGCTGGCGACGAGGCCGCCTTCGGCGAGGCGGTCGAGCAGCCAGTCGTAGAAGGGGCGCTGGTCTTCGAATTCGAGCGTGCAGATGGAGTGGGTGATCTGCTCCAGCGCGTCTTCGATCGGGTGCGCGTAGGTGTACATCGGGTAGATGCACCACTTGTCGCCCGTGTTGTGGTGGGTGGCGCGGCGGATGCGGTACAGCGCGGGGTCGCGCATGTTGATGTTGGGGCTCGCCATGTCGATCTTGGCGCGCAGGATGGCGGCGCCGTCGGCGAGCTTGCCGTCGCGCATCTCGCGAAAGCGCGCCAGGTTTTCGTCGGGCGTGCGGCTGCGAAAGCGGCTGTCGGTGCCGGGCGTGTTGAAGTCGCCGCGGTTGGCGCGCATTTCTTCGGGCGTCTGCTCGTCGACGTAGGCCAGGCCGGCGCCGATCAGGTACTCGGCGGCTTCGTACATGAAGTCGAAGTAGTTGCTGGCGAAGTACTCGTGCGCCTGCAGCGTGCCGGGCGCGCTGGGGCGGTCGGCCAGATAGGTTTCGTAGCCGAGCCACTTCACGGCGTCGCGGATGGAATCGACGTACTCCTGCTCTTCCTTCTCGGGGTTGGTGTCGTCGAAGCGCAGGTGGCACACGCCGCCGTATTCCTTGGCCAGCTCGAAATTCAGCCAGATGCTCTTGGCGTGGCCGATGTGCAGGTAGCCGTTGGGCTCGGGCGGAAAGCGCATGCGCACCTTGGCGGGGTCGGGCATGCCCTGGGCGTGGTGGGCGGCGTCGCCCGGGGAACCGCCCCAGGTGCGGCCTACGTAGGCACCCTGTGCGAGGTCGTTCTCGATCACGTGGCGCAGGAAATTGCTCGGTGCAGCGGTCGTTTTGGTGCCGCTTTTGTCGGTCGGGGAGGTCATCGTGTCATTCTAGAGGGGGGCCTGCGGGGGTTACTTTTGGCAACGCTCTTCACAATGCAGCGTCCACGCGGTTTGCATTTGGGGCGTTCAATACACACATGGGCCCACAACGCCCCCTCAACAAGGAGTTCCACATCATGAGCGTCACACGTTCCACCCTCTTCAAATGGGCCGCCGCCGGTGCGGTGGCCGTCGGTGCCCTGTTTGCGGCCACCTCGGCCAGCGCCCGCGGCGACGTGAGCTGGTCGATCGGCGTCGGCGTGCCCGGCGTGGCGGTCGGCGTGGGCGGTCCCGCTTACTACCCGGCGCCGGTCTATGCACCGCCGGCTCCGGTGTATTACGCACCGCCGCCCCCGGTTTATTACCGTCCGCCGCCGCCGGTGTACTACCGCCCGGCACCGGTCTACTACGCACCGCCGCCGGCCTATTACGGCCCGCGCTACTACGGTCGCGGCTATCACCGCGGTCATGGCCACGGACACGGCCACTGGCGCTGATTTACAACGCCATTCGTGACTGAATGAAAAAAGCCGGCCCCGAAAAGGCCGGCTTTTTGCTGGGCGCTCGCTCCGCAGATTTCACATGGCGCGAAACAGATGGGCGTAGAGCCGGCTGACCGGGATCTTCTCGGCCCGCCCGCGCAGCGCCAGGTGCAGCTTGCCGGCCTCGTCGCGATGCACCGCCTCGATGGCCGCGCTGCGCACCACCACCGCGCGGTGCACCTGCCAGAAGGTGTCGGGGTCGAGCTGGGGCAGCAGCTGCTTGAGCGGCGTGCGGATCAGGTATTCCTGCGTGGCGGTGAGCACGCGCAGGTATTTGTCGGCCGCCTCGAAATACAGCACCTCGTCGATCGGCACCATGCGCACGGTCGCGCCGCCGGCATCGCTGGCGGCGATCATGCGCAGCGGTGCTGACGACGACGATGCCGATGGGGCCCCTCCGGCGGCGCCCAGCACCTGGCGCCACTGGGCGAGGGTGCGCTCCAGTGCTTCGTCGGCTGGGACGGGTGGCGTCATGGAGGGCGCCGCTGCCGCCAGCGCCTGCCGCAGCCGCGCCACGGTCTTGCGCAGGCGCTCGGGCTGCACGGGCTTGAGCACGTAGTCGATGGCTTCGGCCTCGAAGGCGCGCGCGGCGTACTCGTCGTAGGCGGTCACGAACACCAACTGCGGCATCGGCGCCTCGTCGGTGGGCCAGCTGTCGGCCAGTTCGGCGGCGGCACCCAGGCCGTCGAGGCCGGGCATGCGGATGTCGAAGAACAGCACCTGCGGCAGCAGCCGCAACGCCTCGCGCACGGCGCTGCGGCCGTCGCGGGCGGTGGCGACCACGCGCAGCTCGGGCCAGGCGGCGGCCAGTTCGGCCTGCAGGGCCTGGGCCAGCAGGGGTTCGTCTTCGGCGATGAGGGCGGTGAGGGGCATGTTCAGGCAGACAGAGGAAGGTTCAGTGTGACGCACGTACCGCCGCCCGAGGCCGCGGGCCGCAGGCTCAGCCGGCCTTGCTCACCGTACACGGTGGCCAGCCGCTCGCGCACCTGTTCGAGCCCGAAGCCGCCGCCGTCTTCCGAGGGCTGTCGAGGTGTCGCATCGAGCCCGACACCGGTGTCGCTCACCTCGATGACCAACTCGCCGGCCTCCTTGCGCGCGCGCACGGCGATCTCGCCACCTTCGACCTGGGGCTCGAGCCCGTGGCGGATGCTGTTCTCGACCAGCGGCTGTAGCAGCAGCGGCGGCACCGGCGTATCGCGCAGGTCGTCGGGCAGGTCCAGTCTGTAGCGCAGGCGCTCGCCCATGCGCACCGACATCAGCTCGAGGTAGTCGCCCAGCCGGTCGAACTCGGCCGACAGCGGATGCGACAGCGCGCGCGAACCGCTGAGCGTCATGCGCAAATAACTGTTGAGCCGGTCGAGCATGGCCACGGCGCGCGGCGGGTCGACGGTGATGAGCACACGCAGGTTGGCCAGCGTGTTGAAGAGCATGTGCGGCTCGAGCTGGGTTTCGAGCAGCTTGAGGCGGGCTTCGGTGGCATTGCGCTGGGCCAGGTCGATCTGGCGTTGCATGTGCTTGCTGCGGCCCAGGCTGTAGAAGAGGTAGCACATGCCGATGGTTGCGGCCAGCGTGATGACGATGGTGGAGGCCATCCGGTGGCGGGCGAAGCCGCTGAAGTCGAACAGCGGCCGGCCGACCCAGGCGTCCCCGATGGCCCCGCCGCCGAGGAAGCCCAGCACAACACCGAAGGCCACCAGCACGAAGCCCCAGGGGCCGTGCGGCCAGAGCACGTCGCTCCTGCCGCTGATGAACAGGCGGCCGGTGTCGATGACCAGCCAGCTGATGGTTCCGATCGACAGCGAATACACCATCTGCGAATCCCAACTGCCCATGCCCGAGACCGTCAGCGCCGCGGCGATGACGCAGCAGAAGGCGACCGTGATCAGGCCGTGCCGCAGGATGTCCCGAAGGTTCTCGGCGCGAAAGCGCGACGGGCGGGCGGTGTCCGCCGCTGCCGTCATCAACGGTCCTCGGCGCCCAGGGTGCGGCGCTCGCGCGCCACCAGCCGGTCGTAGAAGCCGCCGCCGGGCGCGAGGAACCAGACCACTGCGCCGTGGATCAGCAGGCCCAGGCCCCAGCCCATGAGCGGGTAGACGGCCCACGTGTGGCCGCGCGAGGCGGCCAGCCCGACCAGGCCCAGGTTGACGACCACGTAGACGAAGGCGTGGATGTACCAGCCCATCTTGGCGCCGGCGCGGCGGCGGGCGCGCTTTTCGAGGTCGGAATCGGCGCGGTTTGAAGTGGTGGATGTGTTCATGACAGTTCTCCTTGGACAGACAGGTCAGGATGGGGGGGTTTTGGATGCGTTCGAACTCGGTCCTGACTGTTCTGGCCGCAAGGGTCGGAACGGGACCGGAATCTTAGGCCGCGCGCGCCCCGCTGACCATCGCACCCGACGCCGCGGCCAGCCGCCACAGGCGCGCAGCACGCGCCGCGAAGATGCCGCTGAAGGCGCCGTACAGCGCGGGCACACCCAGGGCGAAGGCCACGTGGTGGCGCAGTTCGGGGTGCATGGCCAGCGACACGCCCACCACGTACTTGGTGAAGAAGATGCCCATCATGAGCATCAGCGGCACGGCGGTGCCGGCCACCTCGAACTGGCGCGCCGCCGCGTCGTAGCGCGTGGTCGGGGGCAGCGGGCGGCGCAGCACGAGCGCCACGAGCAGCAGCGCGGCCACGGCCCAGCCGAGCAGGGCGCCGGCCGAGTCACCGAACGCCGACACCACGCCGAAGAACGACAGGCCGGCCATCGCGACCGGCATCACCAGCACGCGGTTCAGGCCGAGGCGGTTGGCCACGAGCTGACGGCCGCCGAGCCAGGCCAGCAGGACGAACACGGCGAACACCCACTTCGGGGTGTGAAGAAGGATTTGCATCAGCATGAGAGGCTCCGTTCGGTTGGAAGAAAGCAAAGGGGGCAGGGGATCGATGGAGCGGACTGTGCCGATGCCGCCCGGCCCCCGCCACGGCCATGCGACGAAATGCGGGTGGGCGGCGTGAAGTGCCAGCCACCGGCGTGAATGGCGGGCGGAAGGCCGCGACAGATGCATGCAAACGGAAGCTTTACCGTCGCTTTACGGCACGGAAAACTTGGGGAGTGATATTTCGCGCTGTACTCTAGGCCGCCTCCCTTCAGGTCGCTCTTTCGCACCCCTTCGCACGCACCGCCCATGGATTCCCACACGCCCCCCGAGCCCCTGCCACCCGTCGTGTCGTCGACCCATCCTCCGGCGCGTCGGCGCCGCTGGTTCGGGAGCCTGATGGCCCTGCTTCTGCTGGTGGCCCTCGGGGGCGGCGCCTGGTATTTGATCCAGCGTTCCAAATCACCGGCGCCCGGCGCGGGCGGACCGGGCCAGGGCCGGCCCGGCGGCGGTGGTCCGGGTGGGCGAGCGGGTGGCGGTGGCGGCGGTGCGGCCTCCAGCACCGTCGGCACCGCCGTCGCGCGGCAGGCCGACATTCCGGTGCAGCTCGAAGCGCTGGGCACGGTCACGCCGCTGGCCAATGTGACGGTGCAGCCGCAGGTGTCGGGTGTGCTCACCGCCGTGCTGTTCAAGGAAGGCCAGATGGTCAAGAAGGGCGACGTGCTCGCCACCATCGACCCGCAGCCCTTCGAGAACGCGCTGGCGCAGGCCGCCGGTGCGCGCCAGCGCGACGAGGCACAGCTGGCCGCGGCGCGCGTCACGCTGCAGCGCTACCAGACGCTGCTCGGGCAGGACTCCATCGCCCGCCAGGACGTCGACACCCAGGCCGCCTTGGTCAAGCAGCTCGAAGGTACCGTGGCCATCGACCGTGCCAACGAAAACACCGCCAAGCTCAACCTGACCTGGAGCCGCATCACGGCGCCGGTAAGCGGGCGCATCGGCCTGCGGCCGGTGGACGCGGGCAACTACATCTCGACCGGCAGCACGGGCGGCGTGGCCACCATCACGCAGATCGCGCCCATCGACGTCGAGTTCGCCATTCCGCAAGACCGCGTGCCCGAGGTGCAGGAGCGGCTGGGGCAGGGCGCCACGCTCGCCACCACGGCCTTCGACCGCACGCGCACGCGCCGGCTGGCGGAAGGCAGTTTTTCCACGCTCGACAACATGGTCGACACGCAGACCGGCACCGTGAAGGCCAAGGCACGCTTCACCAACGCCGACGGCGCGCTGTTCCCGAACCAGTTCGTCAATCTGCGGCTGCTGCTGCGCACCGTGAGCAGCGCGGTGGTGGTGCCGGTCACGGCGCTGCGGTACGGCCCGAACGGCGACTACGTGTACGTGGTGACGGCCGAGAACACGGCCTCGCAGCGGCCGGTGACGCGCGGCGAATCGAGCGTCGAATTCGCCTCGATCACCAAGGGCCTGCAGCCTGGCGAAACCGTGGTGACCGAGGGCGGCGACCGCCTGAAGGACGGCGCGCGCGTGCAGACCACGGTCGACCGGCCGGCCGGTGCGGCCTCGGGCGCCGCAGCGCCGGGTGGACGACGCGGAGGACGTCGGCAGGAAGGCGCCGGCGGCGCCGGCGGTGCGCAGGGCGGCGGTGCTCGTCCCGCCGAAGCGGCGGCACCGGCTTCGCCATCGCAGGCACCGGCTGCACCTGCCGCCGGAACGGCTGCACCTGCAGCAGCCCCTGCACCCGCAGCCACACCCGCCAAGCTCCCCACCCCCGAGCAGCGTCAGCGCATGCTCGATGCGGCCAAGGACGACCCCGAACAGCTCGAACGCCGCAAGCGTTTCCTCGAAGCGCTCGACCGCGGCGACCCCGCCGCGCTGGAGCGCTGGCAACGCCAGTCCGAGCGCGGCGGGGCCGGCGGCGAACGCGGTGGTGAGGGACGGCGCAGCCCATGAGCCCGTCGCGCCCGTTCATCCTGCGGCCGGTCGCCACCTCGCTGCTGATGCTGGCCATCGTGCTGGCCGGCCTGGTGGCGTTCCGCTTTCTGCCGCTGGCGGCGCTGCCGCAGGTCGACTACCCGACGATCCAGGTCCAGACGCTCTACCCCGGGGCCAGCCCCGAGGTCATGAGCAACACCGTCACTGCGCCGCTGGAGCGCCAGTTCGGTCAGATGTCGGGGCTCGACCGCATGAGCTCGACCAGCGCGGCGGGCGTGTCGATCATCACGCTGCAGTTCTCGCTGGGCCAGACGCTCGACGTCGCCGAGCAGGAAGTGCAGGCCGCCATCAATGCCGGCGGCTCGCTGCTGCCGGCCGACCTGCCCGCGCCGCCGGTGTATGCCAAGGTCAATCCGGCCGATGCGCCGGTGCTCACGCTGGCCATCACCTCCGACACGCTGCCGCTCACCGAGGTGCAGAACCTCGTGAACACCCGGCTCGCGCAGAAGATCAGCCAGGTCTCGGGCGTGGGCCTCGTGTCGCTCAGCGGCGGGCAGCGCCCGGCTGTGCGCATCCAGGCCAACACGCAGGCACTGGCG
>NZ_CALRZC010000218.1:0-14158 GCF_943372545.1 Variovorax sp. YR752
GGCCACCAGCGTGACCAGCGGCTTGATGAGGTCCATGGAGGTGCTCATGGCTCAGCGTCCTCCGGTCACGTCGAGGAGGGCCATGGTGGTGTAGCTGGCCTCGGGCGACAGCAGCCACAGGATGGCACCCGCGATTTCGGCGGGGCTGCCGGTGCGTTGCATCGGCACGGTCGGCGCGAGTTCGGTGGCGCGGTCGGGCATGCCGCCCGAGGCGTGGATCTCGGTGTCGATGAGGCCGGGGCGCACGGCGTTGACGCGGATGCCTTCCATGGCGACTTCCTTGGCCAGCCCGATGGTCAGGGTGTCGATGGCGGCCTTGCTGGCCGCGTAGTCGACGTACTGGCCCGGCGAGCCCAGGCGCGCAGCGCCGCTGGAGATGTTGACGATGGCGCCGCCCGCGCCGCCGTACCTGGTGCTCATGCGCTTCACGGCTTCGCGCGCGCAGACGAAGCTGCCGATCACGTTGATGCGGAACATGCGCTCCAGCCGCGCCACGCTCATCTCGTCGACGCGCGCCTGCACGTCGACCACGCCGGCGTTGTTGACGAGCGCGGTGAGGCGGCCGAGCTTGGCGTCGATCTTCGCGAACATCGCGAGCACCTGGGCCTCGTCGCCCACGTCGGCCTGCACCGCCATGGCGGTGCCGCCGCCCGCGCGGATGGTGCGCACCACCTCGTCGGCGGCCAGCGAGTTGCTGGCGTAGTTCACGGCCACGGCGTAGCCGCGCGTCGCGGCGAGCAAGGCCGTGGCGGCACCAATGCCGCGCCCACCGCCGGTGATCAAGAGCACCTGGTCCAAATCCCACCTCCTGCAGAGAAACTGTGTGTCAGTTAAAACCGTTCGTCCGGATTACATCATCGAGGGCCAGCGCATGAGCGCGAGCGCCGCACCGGGCCGCCCCAAGCCAGCTCGCACCGCAATGCGAAGCACGGAGGTTATTGAATGCACAAGACGATCGACTATTACTTTGCGCCACAGAGCCCGTGGACCTATCTGGGGCATACCCGCTTTGCCGCCATTGCAGCGGCCGCCGGCGCCACGGTGCGCGTGCGGCCCATCGACATGGGCAGCGTGTTCCCGGTGTCGGGCGGGCTGCCATTGGGCAAGCGCGCGCCGCAGCGCCAAGCCTACCGGCTGCTGGAGCTGGCGCGCTTCTCGCAGCACCTGGGCTTGCCGCTGAACCCGAAGCCGAAGTTTTTCCCGGTGGCCAGCGACGACGCGGCGCGGCTGATCATTGCGGTCGACATGCACGACGGCACCGAGGCCGCGATGCGCATCAGCGCCGCGGTGTTCGCGGCCGTGTGGGTGCAGGAGCGGAACATCGGCGACCCGAACCTGCTCGAAGCCCTGGTCGCAGAATGCGGCCTGCCGGCCAAGCGCGCCGAGCAATCGCAGAGCCAGGCGGTGCAGGAGCGTTACGAGGCTTACACGCAGGAAGCGATCGACATCCAGGTGTTCGGCGCGCCGAGCTACGTGATCGACGGCGAGATCTTCTGGGGCCAGGACCGCCTCGATTTCATCGAGCGCGCATTGCGCGCATAACGAATGGCGCACGCGCAAGCCAAACCGTTTTCTTTTCCGTTCCATCGTTTTCAGGAGAACCCCATGGGCCAATTCATCGATCTCACCGCCAAGGATGGCTTCACTTTTCCCGCCTATGTGGCAGAGCCCGTCGGCACGCCGCGCGGCGCCGTGGTGGTGGTGCCGGAAATCTTCGGCGTGAACTCGCACATCCGCTCCGTGGCCGACGGCTATGCGGCCGACGGCTACCTGGCCGTGGCGCCGTCGACCTTCCACCGCGTCAAGCCCGACGTCGAGCTGGGCTACAGCGACGACGACATGAAGACCGGCTTCGGCTACAAGACGGCGGTCGAGGCGCTGCCCGCGCCCGGCGTGCTGCAGGACCTCGAAGCCGCAATTGCCTACGCCTCGAAGGCGGGCAAGGTCGGCATCGTCGGCTACTGCTGGGGCGGCCTGCTGGTCTGGCGTGCCGCGGCCCTGCTGCCGGGCCTGGCCGCTGCCGCGCCTTATTACGGTGGCGGCATGACCACGCCCGAAGAAAGCGCGCGCCAGCCGAAGGTGCCGGTGCTCGCGCAGTTCGGCAACCGCGACCACTGGATTCCGCTGGACACCATCGAGGCCTTCAAGAAGGCGCACCCCGAGGTGGAAGTGCATGTCTACGAGGCCGACCACGGTTTCAACTGCGACCAGCGCGGCTCGTACAACGCCGAAGCGGCAAAGCCGGCGCGTGAACGCGTGCTGGCGTTCTTTGCCAAGCACGTCGGCTGATCCGACCGCCACGCTCCAAGAAAAAGCCCGGCAGTGCCGGGCTTTTTCATTGCTTCTATTTCTTGGCGCCGACCCGGGTCTGCAGGAAGTCGAGCAGCGCGCGCAGCGCCGCGCTGTTGTGGCGCCGCTGCAGGTAGGCGGCCGACAGCCACATGTCCTTGCGTGCATAGCCTTCGAGCACCGGCACCAGCTCGCCGCTGTCGATGTGCGACTGCACGAGCAGCGAGGGCAGGTAGATCACGCCGAAGCCGCGCATCGCGACGCGGATCAGCGGCGCGCCTTCGGTGCAGTCCATGCGGCTCTTGACCTGCACGTCCAGCGGCTGGCCGTTGTCATCGAAACGCCACACGGGCTGCGTGCCCAGCAACGAATGGGTCAGCGCGTCGTGGTTGGCGAGGTCTTGGGGGTGCGCGGGCTTGCCGTGCTTCTTCCAGTAGACCGGCGAGGCGCAGACCACCATGGGGATGAGCCGCAGCTTGCGCACGATGAGGTTGGCGTCTTCCACCGGGCCGCTGCGGATGTCGACGTCGATGCCTTCTTCGGCGAGGTCGACGGTGCGGTTGGTCAGCTGCAGGCTGATGCTCACGTCGGGGTAGTGGCGCATGAAGTCGGCCAGCAGGTCGGGAAACTCGCCGTTGCCCATGCCGTGCGGGGCCGAGATGCGCAGCCGGCCGCCCGGCTGGCTGGCGCGCTCCTGCAGTTCGGCCTGGGTGAGCTCGATCATTTCGAGCATCGGCGTGCTGCGTTCGAGCAGCAGCTGGCCGGCGTCGGTGAGGCTCACGGAACGCGTGGAGCGGTTGAGCAGGCGCACGCCGAAACGGGTTTCGAGTTCGGCGACGTATTTGCTGACCGTGGCCTTCGACATGTCGAGCCGCTTGGCGGCCTGGGAGAAGCTGCCGTGCGAGGCAACTTCCCGGAAGGTTTTGATCAGATCGAGACTGTCCATGTCAGTGAAACCCGTTGTTTTTCGCGAGGGAGCGCGGTGCGCCGATTTTCAGGGGGTTTTGCCGAGCAGGTCCGGCGCGCGCTCTTGGTGTACGCCGGAAGCAGTCAAGCGGTGAATACCCGGCTTTTTGCGTGCACAACTTTGTTGACTGATTGTTTCGCTACAGGAAACACCGTGTCTCTGAACCGAGTGTTTTCCCGAAGGAATTCCGGCTGACACTCGCCGCACAGGCGAGCCAACGTGCAAGCCTGGTGGACATCCCATCTAGCCGAACACAAGGAACAGACATGAAGACCTCGCACATTTTCGCAGCCGCCGCCCTGACCCTCCTGGCCGCCACCGGCGTCCAAGCCGAGACGTACCAAGGCGTGACCCAAGTGATCTCGTCCAAGAGCCGCGACGAAGTCAACGCCGAAGCCCAGCGCACCGCCGCAGCTCCGAACCAGAACGTCGTGCGCGGTTCGCGCGGCGCGGAAACCGTGGCCGTGTCGAAGGACCGTTCGATCGTCGAAGCCGAAGCCATCCGCACCGCCTACGCTCCGGACCAGAACGTGACCTCGGGCTCGCGCGTCAACAGCAAGGTCGTCTCGACCATGGTGAATCCGATGGACGCACGCGTTCAAGCCCAGCAAGGTTCGGGCGCCGTCGCCAAGTAATTGGCCATGAAGCCAGCCGCCTTCCGGGGCGGCCCTGGCTGACACAAGAAAGCCACGCATCTGCGTGGCTTTTTCATGGGCGCTCGGAAGCGGGGAGGGCGCTCAGCGCGTGCGCGCGAGGTAGCGCTTGCGCCAGAACACCACCACCAGCACCACCGCGATGACCAGCATGGCCGACATCGCGATCCAGAAGCCGTCGGCCTTGTGCACGAGCGGGATGAACTCGAAGTTCATGCCGAAGATGCCTGCGATCAGGTTCAGCGGCAGGAAGATGGCGGTGAGCGCGGTCAGCACCCGCATGATGTCGTTGGCCCGGTGGCCCTGGACGCTGAAGTGCATCTGCACGGCGGTCTCGGCGTTCTGCTCGAGCCGGTGCACGTGGTGCACCACGCGCTGGATGTGCTCCAGCACGTCGCGGCTGCGCACCATGATCAGTTCGCGCTCGCGCTGCGCCACCTCGCCCTGCGGCGTGGGCAGGGTTTCGAGCGAATCGATCCAGTCCTGCATGGCAGCGCGCTGGTCTTCGCAGATTTCGTCCAGGCGGTGCAGCGACTGGCGCGCCTCCATCAGGGCGCTCCAGTTGGTGAAGCGGCTGCGCGGGTCGATGAGTTCGGTCTGCCAGTGGTCGAGCTGCTTCGTGAGCTCGCGCCGCATGTCGAGGTAGCCGTCGACGATCAGGTTGACGATGCGCAGCATCAGGTCGGCCGGGCTGGTGGGCAGGCGGGCCGAGGTGGCGCGCACGTCGAGCGCGGGCGTGCCGCGGTCGTCGGACGAAGCGGCGGCCAGCAGCCGGGCGGCGAAGGCGTCGCGCACCGTGCCGTCTTCGGGGTGGACCGAGAGCAGCACGCGGTCGAACACCGCGAAACCGACCGGGCGCGTGTCGATGCGGCGCAGCACCGGCGGGCCGCCGCGTGACGGGCGCTGCGGCACCGAAGGCTCGCTGGTGTTGTTGGTTTCAGCGCCGTTGCCCGTGGCCAGGCGGCGGAACACCAGCACGTCGTACTTCGAGGTGTAGTCGTAGTGCGAGGGCAGCTGGTCGTTGAGCAGGTCGGCCACGTGCAGGTCGACGAGCTGGGTCTGGCACAGCGTCTGCAGGATCTGCTGCACCTCGGGCTGGGCGGCGCGGAATTCGTCGCGCGTCAGCGAAATCCAGAGGTAGCTGGCGGCGCTGCAAGCGCCCGGCACGGCCAGCGGCGCCAGCGAGGCGTGCTCGCTGACCTGCGAGCGGCTGATTTCGAAGATGCGCATGGACACTCGCCCCTGGTGATTCTTCTTCCATGCCGAAAATGCAGTGG
The DNA here is from genome assembly GCF_943372545.1 of Variovorax sp. YR752. NCBI lineage: Bacteria > Pseudomonadati > Pseudomonadota > Betaproteobacteria > Burkholderiales > Comamonadaceae > Variovorax > Variovorax sp. YR752. Next base: position 5,187 of record NZ_CALRZC010000218.1, read on the forward strand.
AAGCGCGACGGGTATGTCGCGGTAGCTATTATTTTTGTAGCAGCCGGGCGGCGTCAAGCGCGAAGTAGGTCAGCACGCCATCGGCGCCCGCGCGCTTGAAGGCCAGCAGGCTTTCGAGCACCACGGCGTCGTGGTCGAGCCAGCCGTTCTGGGCGGCGGCCTTCAGCATGGCGTACTCGCCGCTCACCTGGTAGGCGAAGGTCGGCACGTGAAACTCGTCCTTCACGCGGCGCACGATGTCCAGGTAGGGCATGCCGGGCTTCACCATGACCATGTCGGCGCCTTCGGCGATGTCGATGGCGACCTCGCGCAGGGCCTCGTCGCTGTTGCCCGGGTCCATCTGGTAGACCTTCTTGTTGCTCTTGCCGAGCGTGGCGGACGAGCCGACGGCGTCGCGGAAGGGGCCGTAGAAGGCGCTGGCGTACTTGGCGCTGTAGGCCATGATGCGCGTGTGCACGTCGCCGCGGGCTTCGAGCGCGGTGCGGATCGCGCCGATGCGGCCGTCCATCATGTCGCTCGGGGCCACAATATCGACGCCGGCTTGCGATTGTGTGAGTGCCTGCTTCACCAACACTTCAACGGTGGCATCGTTGAGGATGTAGCCGGTGTCGTCGAGCAGGCCGTCCTGGCCGTGGCTGGTGTAGGGGTCGAGCGCCACGTCGGTCATGATGCCCAGCTCGGGAAAGCGCGCCTTGAGCGCGGCCACCACGCGGGGAATCAGCCCGTCGGGGTTGAAGGCCTCGTCGCCCGCGGGCGTCTTGAGCCTGGCATCGATCACGGGGAACAGCGCCATCACCGGAATACCGGCCTGTACGCACTGCTCGGCCACGGGCAGCAGCAGGTCCAGGCTCAGGCGCTCCACGCCGGGCATCGAGGCCACGGCGTCGCGGCGCTTTTCGCCTTCCTGCACGAACACCGGGTAAATCAGGTCGTTCGTCGTCAGCGCATGCTCGCGCACCAGGTTGCGGGTGAAGGCGTCGCGGCGCAGTCGGCGCGGCCGGCTGGCGGGGAACATGGCGAGCGGGGAAAATGATGACGTCATATATCTAAAATTGTGCCTGAAGCCTCAGACGGCGCCTCAGGAGGGTTAGAAGCAAGTTGTCTGACAACTACGGAAATTAATAGAACTTAAGTTCTAGATTTTTGTTGTAAAAGTCAAAGAAACTGCCTCAATCGCTTGAAACCTTGTTTCGTCTTTGTTAAATTCTGAAGCGGGCGGCTTGCCGCTCCCCGCTTTTCCTCCCTGAGCGGGTGCCTTGATGTGTGACAGCAAAAGGGCTTCCCAGCCCGACGTGAAGACGTCGGGCTTTTTTTTGCCCGAAACCTTGGCAAAGGGCCCCAAAAGGGGTCAGTGTGCAGCCACCACTAAACTGCCGCCATGCTCTGGGTCAAATCTCTTCACATTGTTTTCATTGCCAGCTGGTTTGCCGGACTGTTCTATCTGCCGCGGATCTTCGTCAACCTGGCGATGGTGCCGCCTGAGTCGGTCGCGGAGCGCGAGCGCCTGCTGCTGATGGCGCGCAAGCTGCTGCGGTTCACCACCTTTCTGGCCGTGCCGGCACTGGTGTTCGGCGCCTGGCTCTGGCTGGGCTATGGCATCGGGCGTGGTCCGGGCAATGGCTGGATGCACGCCAAATTGGCGCTGGTGCTGGTGGCCATCGGCTATCACCACGGCTGCGGCGTGCTGCTGCGTCGCTTCGCGGCCGGCGGCAACCGCCGCAGCGACCGCTGGTACCGCTGGTTCAACGAGTTGCCCGTGCTGCTGCTGCTGGGCATCGTGATCCTGGTGGTGGTGAAACCTTTCTGATGCCGTGTCGACGGTAGACATGCCGCACAAGTCTGCCGCGCTCCCCCTGGCGCTGGCCTATGCGGCGCTGATCGTCTATGCCAGCCTGTACCCCTTCGCCGACTGGCGTGACCAGGGGATCGCGCCCTGGGCCTATCTGTCGGCGCCCTGGCCCAAGTACTGGACGGGTTTCGACTTCGGGGTGAACGTGGCGGGCTACGTGCCCTTCGGTTTTCTGTGTGCGCTGAGCGTGCTGCGCACGGGCAGCAGTCACAGTGTGTGGCGTGCGTTGTTGCGCGCCACGGTGGCGGGCGCGGCGATCGCCTTTGCCATGGAGACGCTGCAGAGCTACCTGCCGGCGCGCATTCCCTCCAACGTCGACCTGGGGCTGAACACCGCCGGAACCGTGCTCGGCGCCGTGCTGGCCGCGGCGCTGGAGCGGCTCGGCGCGGTCGCCCACTGGGGCCGCGCGCGCTCGCAGTGGTTCGTCGAGGACGCGCGCGGCGGGCTCGTGCTGCTGGCGCTCTGGCCTTTTGCCTTGCTGTTCCCCGCAGCCGTCACCTTCGGCCTCGGCCAGGTCTTCGAGCGGCTGGAGACGACGATTTCCGAGTGGCTGCTCGACACGCCCTTCATCGACTGGTTGCCCGTGCGCCAGTTCGAGCTGGAGCCGCTGGTGCCGGCCGTGGAGCTGCTGTGTGTGATGCTCGGGGCGCTGGTGCCATGCCTGCTGGGCTACCTGGTGGCGCGCAACGTGGTGCAGCGCGCGGTGCTGCTGCCGCTGATCCTGCTCGCAGGCGTCGCGGCCTCGGCCCTGTCGGCGGCCATGAGCTACGGCCCCGAGCACGCGTGGGCGTGGCTCGATCTGCCGGTGCAGGTCGGGCTGGCCGCGGCAGTGTTTGCGGGCGTGCTTCTGCTGTTCGCGCCGCGCCGCTTGTGCGGCGCGCTGCTGCTCATGGGGCTCGTGCTCCAGTTGAGCCTGCTGAACCAGGCGCCCGAGAGCGCGTACTTCGCGCAGACCCTCGCCACCTGGGAGCAGGGCCGCTTCATCCGTTTCCATGGCCTGGCCCAGTGGCTGGGCTGGGGCTGGCCGTTCGCGGTGCTGGTCTACGTGCTGGCTGCGCTCTCGCGGCGCCGCCGGCCAGCGCCGCCCTGAGCACGCTCATAAAATCGATCGATGCCCAGCACCACTCCCGCCGCACCGTCCGGCTACTACGGCCGCCACATCTTCTTCTGCCTGAACGAACGCAAGAATGGCGAAGACTCCTGCGCCCTGCACAACGCGCAGGAAGGCTTCGACCGCTGCAAGGCGAAGGTGAAAGAGCAGGGGCTCGCCGGACCCGGCAAGGTGCGCGTCAACAAGGCCGGTTGCCTCGACCGCTGCGCGGGCGGGCCCGTCGCCGTGGTCTACCCGGAGGCCGTCTGGTACACCTTCGTGGACGCCGAGGACATCGACGAGATCGTCGAGTCCCATCTGAAGAATGGCCAGATCGTCGAGCGGCTGGTGTTGCCACCCGACGTCGGCCGCTGAACTTTCCTGCGGACCCCGTGCTCGTACCGTGCACGTTGCCGGCATCGCCGGCCCAGCCAACCCCAGCGCCATGAACTCCCAGACCGAAAAAATCAGCCTCCAGGGCGCCGCGGGCGTGATCGAGGTGCAGCGCGACTTGCCAGCCGGCGAAGCGCGCGGCATCGCGGTGATCGCCCATCCGCACCCGCTGTTCGGCGGCACGATGGACAACAAGGTCGTGCAGACCCTGGCCCGCGCCTTCGTCTCCTGCGGATGGACGGCCGTGCGCTTCAACTTCCGCGGCGTCGGCGCCAGCGAAGGCGCTCACGATGAAGGGCGCGGCGAGCTCGAGGACATGCTGCATGTCGTCGGCCAGCTCGCACCCGAGGGCCAGCTGGCGATTGCCGGCTTTTCCTTCGGCGCCTTCGTGGCCAGTTGCGCGGCCGAGAAGCTCTGGGCCGCACGCGACGTGCGGCAACTGGTGCTGGTGGGCACGGCCGCCTCGCGCTTCTCGGTGGCCACGCTGCCGGCCGAAGCGCACGAGCGCGCGTTGGTGGTCCATGGCGAAGCCGACGACACCGTGCCTCTCGCCGCCGTGATGGACTGGGCGCGCCCCCAGTCACTCCCTGTCACGGTAATTCCCGGGGGCGGCCATTTCTTTCACGGACAATTGCCGCTGCTCAAAAGCCTGGTCGCCCGCCATCTGCGCGCGGGCACCGAATGAAAGCCTTTCAGGCTTGTCCTCGTCTCTTCTTATCTTCCCCATGAATCGTTTTTTCACTGCGCTTCGCGCACTGGTGCTGACCGCTGCTGCCTCGGTTGGCGTGATCGCCGCCGCCCAGATGCCGGCCCCACCTGAAATCGCCGCGCGCAGCTACCTGCTGCTCGACGTGACCGCGAACCAGATCCTGGCGCAGAAGGACATCGACAGTCCCATCGAGCCGGCCTCGCTCACCAAGCTGATGACTGCGTACGTCGCGTTCGACGCGCTGCGCGCCAAGAAGATCACGCTGACCCAGACCCTGCCGGTGAGCCCGCGCGCCTGGAAGATGCCTGGCTCACGCATGTTCATCGACCCCAAGATGCAGGTGCCGGTGGAAGACCTCATCAAGGGCGTGATCGTGCAGTCGGGCAACGACGCCACGGTGGCACTGGCCGAAGGCGTGGGCGGCACGGTGGAGCACTTCGTCGAGATGATGAACGCCCAGGCCAAGGTGCTGGGCATGAAGAACACCACCTACAAGAATCCCGAAGGCCTCACGGCGCCCGGCCACACGACCACGGCGCGCGACCTGAGCATCCTGGCCACGCGCCTGGTGCGCGACTTCCCGGAAGAAGCCAAGTACTACGCCATCAAGAAGTACCGCTACCCGGGCACGCCGTCGACCAACGACACCAACCGCAACCTGCTGCTGTTCCGCGACCCGACCGTCGACGGCCTGAAGACCGGCCACACCGACGCCGCGGGCTACTGCATGATCGCCACCGCCAAGCGTGACTTTCCCAACCTCACCGGCGGCCGTCGCCTGCTGTCGATCGTGCTGGGCGCCAGCAGCGAGGCCGTGCGCGCCAACGAGTCGCAGAAGCTGCTGAACTGGGGTTACACGGCCTACGACGCCGTGCGCCTGTTCGAAGCCGGCCAGCCCGCCGCTACGCCCGCCGTCTGGAAGGGCAAGGCCAACGTGCTGAAGCTGGGCCGCCCCGAAGCCATCGTGGTCGCGGTGCCGACCGGTTCCGCCAGCAAGATCAAGACGCAGGTGTCGCGCCCCGACCCGCTGGTCGCGCCGTTCACCAAGTACCAGGCCGTCGGCTCGCTCAAGGTCACGCTGGACGACCAACCCCTGGCCGACGTGCCGCTGGTGGCCCTGGAGCCGGTCGAGCAGGCCGGCGTCTTCGGTCGCGCCTGGGACGCTGTGCGTCTCTGGATCAAGTAAGAGGCGGGCAAAAGAGGCCTTGAAACAGGTGGTGGCGGGCGCTCCAGGCGCCTGACATTGCCATTTCAGACCTGCCTGCTATACTCGTGGGCTTTTCGGAATTTTCCGAAGGGTTTCACGTTTTCGTTATTCCCGGCTTCCTTGAGTCACGACCAAGGACGGTTTCACCACTAAGGCCGGGTTGTTTTGGGACTAATTCATTCATGCCAACCATCAATCAACTGGTGCGTCAGGGTCGAACGGTCGAAAAGATCAATTCGAAGAGCCCTGCCATGCAGAACTCGCCGCAACGTCGCGGTGTCTGCACCCGCGTCTACACCACGACGCCCAAGAAGCCCAACTCGGCGCTTCGTAAAGTTGCCAAGGTCCGTCTGACCAATGGCTTCGAAGTCATCTCCTACATCGGCGGCGAAGGCCACAACCTGCAGGAACACAGCGTCGTGCTGGTTCGCGGCGGTCGTGTCAAGGACTTGCCCGGTGTGCGTTACCACATCGTGCGCGGTTCGCTCGACTTGCAAGGCGTGAAAGACCGCAAGCAGTCGCGTTCCAAGTACGGCGCGAAGCGTCCCAAGAAGGCTTAAGCCTTCCTGTCGTCAAGAAACAAGCGGTGTTCGATGGCCTTGGCTGGCTTGTCGAACGAAGTGACCCAATGTCGGGTCGAGTAAGTGAGAGTCCTGACTGACTCTCGCGGTATCGGAAACGATGCCAACTGAAGCAAAGAGGTTAGAAAAATGCCACGTCGTCGCGAAGTCCCCAAACGTGAAATCCTGCCGGATCCCAAGTACGGCAATGTCGAGCTGTCGAAGTTCATGAACGTGATCATGGAAGGCGGCAAGAAGGCTGTTGCCGAGCGCATCATTTACGGTGCACTCGAATTCATCGAAAAGAAGAACCCGGACAAGGACCCGCTCGAAGCGTTCACCGTTGCCATCAACAACGTGAAGCCGATGGTCGAAGTGAAGTCGCGCCGCGTCGGTGGTGCGAACTACCAGGTGCCGGTCGAAGTCCGCCCTGTCCGTCGCCTCGCCCTGTCGATGCGCTGGATCAAAGAAGCTGCCCGCAAGCGCGGTGAGAAGTCGATGGCCCTGCGTCTGGCCAACGAACTGATGGAAGCCACGGAAGGCCGTGGCGGTGCCATGAAGAAGCGTGACGAAGTGCACCGTATGGCAGAAGCCAACCGCGCCTTCAGCCACTTCCGCTTCTAAAAATCACACGTCTCTTGAGCGTTGGGGGTTGAGTGCCGGGCGAATCGCCCGTGCTCGACGCCCAGCGCTCAACGCATTTAAACCCGAAAGTACACCATGTCCCGCAAGACCCCCATCGAGCGCTACCGCAACATCGGTATCTCCGCGCACATCGACGCCGGCAAGACCACCACCACCGAACGTATCCTGTTCTACACGGGCGTGACCCACAAGCTCGGCGAAGTGCACGATGGCGCGGCAACGACCGACTGGATGGAGCAGGAACAAGAGCGCGGCATCACGATCACCTCGGCTGCCGTGACCTGCTTCTGGAAGGGCATGGACCACTCGCTGCCCGAGCATCGCATCAACATCATCGACACCCCTGGCCACGTGGACTTCACCATTGAAGTCGAGCGCTCGATGCGCGTGCTGGACGGCGCCGTCATGGTGTACGACTCGGTCGGCGGCGTGCAGCCCCAATCGGAAACCGTTTGGCGCCAAGCCAACAAGTACAAGGTGCCGCGTCTGGCGTTCGTCAACAAGATGGACCGCGTCGGCGCCAACTTCTTCCGCGTTCGCCAGATGATGGTCGACCGCCTGAAGGCCAACCCCGTGCCGATCGTGATTCCGATCGGTGCCGAAGACAAGTTCCAGGGCGTGGTCGACCTGCGTCTGATGAAGGCAATCTTCTGGGACGAAGCCTCGCAAGGCATGAAGTTCGAAACGCGCGAGATCCCCGCCGACCTGCTCGAGCTGGCCAAGGAATGGCGCGAGAAGATGGTTGAAAGCGCGGCCGAAGCGTCGGAAGAGCTGATGAACAAGTACCTTGAAGAAGGTGACCTGACGCTCGAGGAAATCACCCACGGTCTGCGCACGCGCACGATCGCCGGCGAAATCCAGCCGATGCTGTGCGGCAGCGCGTTCAAGAACAAGGGCGTGCAACGCATGCTCGACGCCGTGATCGAACTGATGCCTTCGCCGCTGGACATTCCGCCGGTGCATGGCTTGGACGACGACGAGAAGGACGTCACCCGCAAGGCCGACGACGGCGAGAAGTTCTCGGCGCTGGCATTCAAGCTCATGACCGACCCGTACGTCGGCCAGCTGACTTTCGTGCGCGTGTACTCGGGCGTTCTGAGCAAGGGCGACACCGTCTACAACCCGATCAAGGGCAGGAAAGAGCGTATCGGCCGTATCGTGCAGATGCACGCCAACGAACGTCTCGAAATCGAAGAAATCCGTGCCGGCGACATCGCCGCTTGCGTGGGCCTGAAGGACGTCACCACGGGCGAAACCCTGTGCGACCCGAACGCCATGATCACGCTGGAGCGCATGGAATTCCCTGAGCCCGTGATCTCGCAGGCCGTCGAGCCCAAGACCAAGGCTGACCAGGAAAAGATGGGCATCGCCCTTCAGCGCCTGGCGTCGGAAGATCCGTCGTTCCGCGTGCGCAGCGACGAAGAATCCGGCCAGACCATCATTTCGGGCATGGGCGAACTGCACCTCGAAATCATCGTGGACCGCATGAAGCGCGAATTCGGCGTGGAAGCCAACGTGGGCAAGCCGCAAGTGGCTTACCGCGAAACGATCCGCAAGACCGTCGAAGACGCCGAAGGCAAGTTCGTTCGCCAGTCGGGTGGTAAGGGCCAGTACGGTCACGTCATCCTGAAGATCGAGCCGCAAGAAGCTGGCAAGGGCTTCGAGTTCGTCGACGCCATCAAGGGCGGTGTGGTTCCTCGCGAATACATCCCCGCAGTGGAAAAGGGCGTTGTGGAAGCACTGACCCAAGGCGTGCTGGCGGGCTACCCCGTCGTCGACGTCAAGGTCACGCTGCACTTCGGTTCGTACCACGACGTGGACTCGAACGAAATGGCGTTCAAGATGGCCGCCATCTTCGGCTTCAAGGAAGGCGCTCGCAAGGCCAGCCCCGTGATCCTCGAGCCGATGATGGCCGTGGAAGTCGAAACGCCTGAAGACTACGCCGGCAACGTGATGGGCGACCTGTCCTCGCGTCGCGGCATGGTGCAGGGCATGGACGACATGATCGGTGGCGGCAAGCTCATCAAGGCTGAAGTCCCGCTGTCGGAAATGTTCGGCTACTCGACCACGCTGCGCTCGGCCACGCAAGGCCGCGCCACGTACACGATGGAGTTCAAGCACTACGCTGAAGCTCCGCGTAACGTTGCTGAAGCCATCGTGGCTGCGCGTTCCAAGTAATGTCATTGCGGGACAGACCAAGATTTGCGAAGCAAATTTGCTCTGTCCCCAACTGATTAAAAAGAATGTGGGACCGCGCAGTGCGCGGCCCTTCTTGTCTGCGATCCGGTGCCGCCCTGTTCCCGTGCGGGGCGAACCAGCAATCGGATGCAGACATAAAACCAACACACGGGACATGCTCTTTCAAGGATTGAAAAATGGCAAAAGGTAAATTCACCCGCACCAAGCCGCACGTGAACGTGGGCACGATCGGTCACGTTGACCACGGCAAGACGACGCTGACGGCTGCGATCGCAACCGTTCTGTCGGCCAAGTTCGGCGGCGAAGCCAAGGCTTACGAC
>NZ_CALRZC010000219.1:0-14080 GCF_943372545.1 Variovorax sp. YR752
CATCACGGTCACCGTCGATCCGGTGAACGATGCGCCCACGGTTCCTGACTACACCAAGACCACGAACGAAAACACGCCCGTCAGCGGCCAGGTCGTCGGCACTGACGTCGATGGCGACACGCTCACGTACGTGAAGGGCAGCGACCCAGCGCACGGTACGGTCACGGTCAACCCCGATGGCACGTACACCTACACGCCGGGCGCGAACTTCAACGGCACCGACAGCTTCACCGTCACGGTGAGCGACGGCCATGGCGGCACGACGACGAGCACCGTCAACGTGACCATCAACCCCGTCAACGACGCCCCCGTGTTCGTCGAAGGCGGAGGAGGCGGCACGCCGGTCGACACGACCACCGGCTACGTCTTCGGCTACGACGAAAACCGCCCCGCTGGCACCGTGCTCGGCACCGTCCGTGCCACCGACATCGACAGCGCGACCATCACCTACAGCATCCTCTCGGGCAACGACAACGGCTACTTCGCCATCGATCCGGTCACAGGCGAGATCAGCCTCACGCCGGCAGGCGCCGCAGCGTTCGTCAACGACTACGAAGCGGGCGCCAACGCGCATTCGCTGGTGGTCGGTGCGAGCGACGGCACGGTCACGACGAACATCCCCGTCACGCTCAACGAGCAGAACATCAACGACGCACCGACGGTGCCCGACTACAACGAGACGACCGACGAAGACACGCCTGTCAGCGGCAGCGTGATCGGCAGCGACGTCGACGGCGACACGCTCACCTACGCCAAGGGCAGCAACCCAGCGCATGGCACGGTCACGGTCAACCCCGATGGAACGTACACCTACACGCCGGGCGCGAACTTCAACGGCACCGACAGCTTCACCGTCACGGTGAGCGATGGCCACGGTGGCACGACGACGAGCACCGTCAACGTGACCATCAACCCCGTCAACGACGCCCCCGTGTTCGTCGAAGGCGGTGGCGGCGGAACGCCGGTCGACACAACCACCGGCTACGTCTTCGGCTACGACGAGAACCGCCCGGCAGGCACCGTACTCGGCACCGTCCGCGCCACCGACGTCGACAGCGCGACCGTCACCTACAGCATCCTCTCCGGCAACGACAACGGCTACTTCGCCATAGACCCGGTCACGGGCGAGATCAGCCTCACGCCGGCAGGCGCCGCAGCGTTCGTCAACGACTACGAGGCAGCATCCAACGCCCACACGCTGACGGTTGGCGCGAACGACGGTACGGTCACCACCGTCATCCCCGTCACGCTCAACGAGCAGAACGTCAACGAAGCACCGACGGCGCCCGACGACACCAAGACCACGAACGAAGACACGCCCGTCAGCGGTCAGATCGTCGGCAGCGACGTCGACGGCGACACGCTCACCTACACCAAGGGCAGCAACCCGTCGCATGGCACGGTGACGGTGAACGCCAACGGCACCTACACCTACGTTCCCGGCCCGAACTTCAACGGCACCGACAGCTTCACCGTCACGGTGAGCGACGGCCACGGCGGCACGACCACCAGCACGGTGAACGTCACCGTCACTCCGGTGAACGATGCGCCGTCGGCCACGGTGACCAACGCCGATGTCCTCTCCGAAGGCAGCCTGCCCGGTGGCATTCCGGCTGCGGGAGAGCCGCCGCTGCAAACGACCGGCACCATTTCCATCGCGGACCCGGACAGCTTGGCCGGCGACCTGTCGGTGTCGCTGAGTGGACCGAACGGCGTCACCTCCGGCGGCCAGCCGGTGACGTGGACCTGGGACGCGGGCACGCACACGCTCACGGGCAGCGTCACCGTCGGCGGCGTCACCACCGAGGTGATGACCGTGGCCGTGGGCAACGTCACCGCCACGGGCGCGGGGCAGTTCGAGGCGGGCTACACCGTCACGCTGAAGGCGCCGATCGACCATCTGCCGGGCAACGGCGAGGGCGTGTCGAACCTGCACTTCGAAGCCGTGGTGAGCGATGGCCAGGCCAGCGGCGCGCCGGTGGGCTTCGAGGTGCCCGTCAAGGACGATGCGCCGGTGCTCGTGAACGGCGAACAGTCCGTCGACGTGGCGCCGATCAACACGAACCTGATGGTGGTCCTGGACCTTTCCGGGAGCATGAACGAGGAAACCCCGACACGCCTCAGCCGAGCGAAAGAGGCCGTTCAGAACCTCATCGACGGCTACGACCTGTACGGCGACGTGCGGGTGCAGCTCGTCACCTTCAGCACGACCGGGCAGGCGCAGCAGGCCTGGATGACGGCGGCCGAGGCCAAGGCACTGGTGCAGAGCCTGCAGACTTCGGGCTCTACCAACTACGACGCGGCCCTGGCTACGGCGATGAGCGGCTTCTCGGCCGGCGGCAAGCTGCAGGGTGCCCAGAACGTCTCGTACTTCCTCACGGACGGCGAGCCGACCCGAGGAGACGGCAATACCGGCCAACTCGGGAACAACAGCACCACCAGCAATCCGGCCGACTACGGCATCCAGGCGGCGGAAGAGGCGATCTGGAAGACCTTCCTCACCAACAACCACATCAACTCGTTCGCGCTGGGCCTGGGGTCCAGCCTCTTGCCCGCGGCGCAGGGCATCATCGACCCCATCGCCTACAACGGCGACACCGGCACGGACACCAACGGCAAGATCGTCACCGACACGAGCCAGCTGAACGAGATGCTGCAGGGCACGATCAGCGTGCCGCCCACCGTCAGCAACCTGCTGACCGGCGGCCTCGGTGGCTCGTCGGGCTTTGGCGCCGACGGAGGCCATGTGTCCACGCTGAGCATCGACGGCACCACCTACGCCTTCGACAGCAGCACGGGCTTGATGACCAAGACCGGCCCCGCCGCCGGCAGCGACTACAGCTACAACGCGGCGACACACCAGGTCACCATTGCCACGGCGCAGGGCGGCAAGCTGGTCGTGGACTTCGACTCGGGCGAATTCAGCTACCAGGTGGCACCGCGCACCACCAGCTCGCACAACTACGACGAGACCCTCAGCTACCAGGTGGTCGACCGCGACGGTGATGCGAGCAACGTGGCCACGCAGACGCTGCACGTCAACTACACGCCGGCAGCCGGTGCGGCGGGGGCGGCAGCGCTCTTCAGCTCGCCCGATTCGCTGGGTCTGGCTGGCGTCGACGAAGTGACGGTGTCGATCGAGCAACAGCACGATGCGCCGCATTTCCCCTTCGGCGACAGCCCATGGGGAGGCATGCAGCTGTCCGACATGCTGCAGGGCTTCGGCGCTGCCGAGTCGCTGCATGCGCTGCTGCAGGCCGCGTTCCCGCCGCCCTTTGCAGCCGCGCAGGCATCGCCCTCGGTGCTGGCCCTGGCGTCGTCGGCCGATTCGCTCGCGGCCTACGCACCGCCCGTGGCCCCTTCGCTCGACGACGAGCTTCACATGGGCCTCGCGCTTCACCACTGAGTGACCGGGGTGCCGGCGCCGTTCGCGGCGTCGGCACCTTGTTCGCAAGCCTTCACGCATGCTTCTCTTTCGTCATCTTCCGTCCGCCGCCGCGGGCCTTTTCTTCCTGCTCGCCGGCACGGCGGCGCTTGCGCAAGCGGGCACCGCCACCCCGCTGGGCATGACCGAGGCCGTGCGCCTGGCCGCCACCTCGCACCCGACCGTGCGCAACGCCGTTGGGCAGGCGCTGCAGGCGGGCGAGGGCATTGCGGCCGCGCGCTCGGGCTACTACCCGCAGGTCAGCGCAGGCCTGAGCGCACGCACGGGCAACCGCCAGCTCCAGACCGACGGTCGCCGCCAGGTGCACCAGGCCTCGCTGTCGGTGACCCAGCTGCTGTACGACTTCGGCAAGGTGTCGAGCGCCGTGAACGAGGCCGAAGCCTCGGCCACGGCCGCGCGGGCCAAGCTGCTCGTGGCGGTCGACGACGTGGTGCGCGACACCGCGCAGGCGTGGATCGAAGTGCATCGCCAGCAGGCGCTCGGCGAGATTGCGCAGGCCCAGGTGAAGGGCGTGCAGTCGCTGGCCGGCCTCGTGGGCGAGCGCCAGGCCAAGGGCGCCACCAGCCAGTCGGACGTGGCGCAGGCGCAGTCGCGCCTGGAGGCCGCGCGCGCCCAGCAACTCAACACCACGTCGCAGGCCGAGCGCTGGCGCCTCAACCTCATGCATCTGACCCAGGGCCGCATGCCGGCCGACATCGCCGGCGAAGCGCCAGCGCCGCTCGCGAGCGCCTGCGCCGCGCACCCGCAGACGGCCTTGCCCGCACCGACCGTGCAGATGGCACAGGCCGAGCGCGACATGGCACAGGCCGCGCTGCGCGGTGCCGATGCGCAACTGCTGCCCACGCTGTCGCTCAACGCCGGCGTCAACCGGGGGCTCGAATCGGGCGCGCGGCTCGCGGGCCAGTCCGCCACCGAAAGCACGCTCACCGTCAACTTCAGCGCGCCGCTGTACGAAGGCGGGCGCAGCCAGGCCCGCCAGCGCGCCGCCGCGCACGCCGTCGAAGCGGCCGAGGCCGCGCTGGGCTATGCACAGCTCAGCGTGCGGCAGCGGCTCGAAGACGCGCGCGTGCAATCGCAAGGCCACGCGCAACGCCTGCCCGTGCTCGCCGCGCGCGTGCACAGCACCCAGCGCACGCGCGACCTGTACCGCGAGCAGTACCTGCAGCTGGGCACGCGCTCGCTGCTCGACCTGCTCAACGCCGAGCAGGAGTTTCACGGCGCGCGCTTCGAGCAGGCCGAGAGCGCGCACGAAGTGCAGCGGCTGGCAGTGGAGTGCCTGTACCAGTCGGGCCGCCTGCGCGAGGCCTTCGGGCTGGTCGATGCGGGCGACCTCGTCGCCGGAGGCCAGCCATGACCGCCACCACGATGCCCGAGCTTTCTGCCGCGCGCGGCCCCGAACTGCTCGCCGGCTGGGTCGATGCCGTGTTGGCCGTGGCCGCCCACTACCACCTCGACACCTCGCGCGAGCGCATCCGCGGCGCTGCCGCATGGAGCGACCACGAAGACATCGGCGAGCGCGTGCGCCAGATGGCCCGCCAGGCCGGGCTTACCGTGCGCCAGGTCGCGCCGCGCCTGGACACCCTGAGCCCCTGGCGCCTGCCCGTGGTGCTGCAACTGCGCGACGGGCAGGTGGCCGTGGTCACCGCCATCTCGGCGCAAGGCCTGCGCGTGATGCTGGGTGGCGACCAGGGCGCAGAAACCGTCTGCACGATTGACGAACTGCAACCCGCGCTCGAAGCCATGGCCGTGCTGCGGCCCGCGCAATCGGCACCCGACTCGCGCGTGGACGCCTACATTCGCCCCGTCGAGCCGCACTGGCTGCGCCAGATCGTGCTGGCCGACTGGCGGCCCTACGCGCACATCCTCGTCGCGTCGCTCGCCTACAACCTGATGGCGCTGGCCGGCACGCTGTTCTCGATGCAGGTGTACGACCGCGTCGTGCCCGCGCAGTCGCTGCCCACGCTGCATGTGCTGTTCGGCGGCGTGCTGCTGTCGATCGCGTTCAGCTGGGTCATGCGCGGCGCGCGCATGCGCATCACCGACGTGGTGGGCAAGCGCGCCGACCTGCGCATTTCAGACCGCGTGTTCGGCCACGCGCTGCGCGTGCGCGGCTCGGCACGCCCGCGCGCCACCGGCACCTTCATCTCGCAGCTGCGCGAGCTGGAGCCCGTGCGCGAAATGCTCACGTCGACCACCGTGGCGGCCGTGGCCGACCTGCCGTTCTTCTTCGTGTTCTGCGTGCTCTTCTGGTTCATTGCCGGCTGGCTCGTGCTCGTGCCGCTGGCCGCGTGCGTGCTGCTGCTCGTGCCCAGCCTGCTGGCACAGCCGCGCCTGCGCGCACTGGCCCAGGCGGGCATGCGCGAATCGTCGCTGCGCAACGCCATGCTGGTCGAGGCCGTGCAGGGCATCGACGACATCAAGGTGCTGCAGGCCGAGCCGCGCTTCCAGAACCAGTGGAACCACTACAACGCCGTCAACGCCGACTCGGGCCTGCAACTGCGCGCGCTGCTCAACACCCTGAGCAACTGGACGCAGACCGTGCAGGGCGGCGCCTTCGCCTTCGTCGTGTTCTTCGGCGCGCCGCTCGTGATGGACGGCCACATGAGCACCGGCGTGCTCGTGGCCGCATCGATCTTGTCGACCCGCATGCTCGCGCCGCTGGCCGGCGTGACACAGGTGCTCAACCGCTGGCAGCAGGCCAAGGTGGCCGGCGAGTCGCTCGACCAGCTCATGAAGCTCCCGGTCGATCACCCGCCCCACGAGACGCGCGTGCACCGCGCCGCCGTGCAAGGCGACTACACGCTGCGCGACACCGTCTTCAGCCACGACGGCCAGACCACCGCGCTGCACGTGAAGGCGCTGCACATCGGTGCCGGCGAACGCATTGCCGTGCTCGGGCGCAACGGCGCGGGCAAGTCGACGCTGCTGCAGGCGCTGTCGGGCCTCATCGAACCGCGTGCGGGCAGTGTGGTGCTCGACGGCGTGTCGATGGCCCACATCGACCCCGCCGACGTGCGCCGCGACGTCGGGCTGCTCGCCCAAGACGCGCGCCTGTTCCACGGCACCCTGCGCGAGAACCTGCAGATGGGCACGCCCCACGCCACCGACGCCGAACTGATCACGGCCCTGCAAGCCACCGGCGCCTGGGCCTTCGTGCGCCGCCTGCCCACCGGGCTGGACCATCCGCTGCTGGAAGGCGGGCGCGGCCTCTCGGGCGGACAACGCCAGAGCCTGCTGCTCGCGCGGCTCATGTTGCGCTGCCCCAGCGTGCTGCTGCTCGACGAGCCCACCGCCTCGCTCGACGAAGTGGCCGAGCGCGAAGTGATCGAACAACTGCGCGCGCTGTCCGCAGGCCGCACGCTGGTGCTGGCCACGCACCGCCCGGCCGTGCTCGAAGCGGTCGACCGCATCCTCGTGGTGGACGGCGGCACCGTCGTGCTCGACGGCCCGCGCGAGCAGGTGATGGCGAGGCTGCGCCAGGGCGCGGCGGCATCGCGCGAGACCACGGCCCCCGCAGGCCATGGCAAGGAGGCACAGGCATGAACGCCGTGACATTGACCAAGGCACAAGTGCAAGCGCCCACCGCACCAGCCGTCTCCACCGCCACCGTGTGGGGCCCCGGCGGCGCCGACGACTTCGACGAAGCCCGCGCGAGCGGCTCCGCGCGCGTCGTGTGGTTCGTCGCGCTCTTTCTGCTCGTGTTCTTCGTGTGGGCCTGGTGCTTCGAGATCGACGAAGTGTCCAGCGGCATGGGCAAGGTGATTCCCAGCTCGCGCGAGCAGCGCATCCAGTCGCTCGAAGGCGGCATCCTTGCCGAGCTGCGCGTGCACGAAGGCCAGATCGTCGAGAAGGGCCAGGTGCTCGCGCAGCTCGACCCGACGCGCGGCGAATCGAGCGTGGAAGAAACCGCCGCGCGCTACCGCGCCGCACTGGCCAGCAGCGTGCGCCTGCGCGCCGAGGTAGAAGGGCGCAGCACCCTGCAGTTTCCCGGCGAGCTGAAGGCGCACGCGCAACTGGTCGACTCCGAAAGCGCGCTCTTCCGCTCGCGCCAGGGCAGCCTGCGCGACACCACGGCCGGCCTGGGCCAGGCGCTTTCGCTCGTGCGCAAAGAGCTCGACATCACGCGCTCGCTGCAGGTGAGCGGCGCGGCCAGCAACGTCGAACTCATCCGCCTGCAACGCCAGGCCGCCGACCTGGAGCTGAAGATCTCCGAGGCGCGCTCCAACTACATGGTGCGCAGCCGCGAAGAACTCGCCAAGGCCGATGCCGAGGTGAAGTCTTTGTCGTCCGTGGTGCGCGGGCGTGCCGACTCGCTCGAGCGGCTCACCTTGAACTCGCCCGTGCGCGGCATCGTCAAGAGCTTGCAGGTCACCACCATCGGCGGCGTCGTGCCGCCCAACGGCTCGCTGCTGACGCTGGTGCCGCTGGACGACCAGCTGCTGGTCGAGGCGCGCATCTCGCCGCGCGACATCGCCTTCATGCGGCCCGGGCAGGAGGCGCAGATCAAGATCACCGCCTACGACTACGCCGTGTACGGCGGCCTCAAGGGCCGCGTGGTGACCATCGCGCCCGACACCCAGCGCGACGAGGTCAAGCCCGAGATCGTGTACTACCCCGTGCTCGTGCGCACCGACTCCGACGCACTCACCGACAAGGCCGGCCGCCGCATGCCCATCGTGCCCGGCATGGTGACCACCGCCGACATCCGCACCGGCCGCAAGACCGTGTGGGACTACCTGACCAAGCCGCTGAACAAGGCGCGCGAAGCCATGCGCGAGCGCTGACCCGCGCGCTCATCTATCCCAAGAACCCATCTGACCCAAGAGGACGCTAGCCATGAACAAGACCCCGCACGCATCACCCGCCGTTGCCACCTTCGTGCTTGCCGCCGCGCTGCTCGGCGCCGCCACCACTGCCGTGGCCCGCGACAACCCCGTCGACCCCGTGAGCAACCCCGACAAGCTGGACTACCGCGACGTCGAGGCGCGCCGCCCCGACTTCAAAGAACCCTTTCTGCGCGACGGCGTCGTGTCGCGGCCCGAGCGCTTTCGCGAGATCAAGCCCGGCCTCAACCAGGCCCAGGTGCTCGCCGTGCTCGGCCAAGCGCTGAAGCAACAGCGCGGCGCGCTCGGCACCGAGTGGGACTACCACTTCAAGTTCCAGATGCCCCAGTCGGCCAACTACCTCGTGTGCCAGTACAAGGTCGTGTTCGACGACAGCCAGGCCGTGCGCAGCGCCGTGTGGCGCCGCCGCCAATGCCTGGACCTGCTGCCGCGCTGAGCCCCATCGGCAACAGCAACAACAACAGCAACACCGGTCAGCAGCCCATGCTTCGCGACTCCACGCGTGCGCCCCGTCCCTACGAGGCCTTCGTGTACGGCAACTCCGCCGACGAGCCGACGCGGCTGGCCGAGCGTTGCCTGGAGGTGATCGAGGGCACGCTGAAAAGCGTCGACCGCGTCGTGGCCTGCCTGCGCGCGGCCGAGCTGGAACACGGCATCGGCATTCCGGCCATGACGCGCGCGCAGATCACCGATGCCGCCGAATGGCACCGCGCCAAGCTGCAGGGCCTGCTGGCCGTGAAGCTGCAGCTCACGAATCGGGGCGGCGACATTCATCTGGTGGACGACCTGCACCTGGTCGTGCGGCTCAAGTCGCGCCTCACCGCGCCCGGCGGCTTTCTGCCGGGGCTGTACCACCGCATGCCCCATGCCTGATGTGGGTGGCCCGGCCGTCACGGTGGATGCGGCCCGCTGCAGGGGGCTGTGTCTTCTTCTTGCGTTGAGCGACGACGCCTGCACGGCCGCCCTGGGAGGCGCGCCGTGATCCGCCGCACCAAGCGCTTTCGCAGAAACCTCTACCGGTTGAGCAGCATCGCACTGTGGCTGCTCCTCGGTCTCATCGCTGTCCTGGCGATTGGCGTGCTGATGGGCTGAAGTACCGATCACGCCGACAATCTGGCCGTGCTGAGTCCCTCATATGAACGACCAGCCGATCGGAAAAGAAAAAAATGAACTTGAGTCTGGGAACCGCGGCATTCTTCACTGCGCTGTTGGAAGCTGTCCTTGCCGCCGGCATGTGGGCGTTGTGGGCGAGGGGAAGAGCCCGCTATCTCATTCATTGGGGCTTTGGATTCTTCGTCTTCGGAGTCGGAGCTTTTCTGCTCACGCTGCGGGGAAGAGTCCCGGATTTTTTCTCGATCCTTGTCGGGAATTTCTGCACAACACTGAGTTCGGTCCTGCTCTACGCAGGTATCTGCGTGTTCTTCGATCGACGCCGGGCGTGGTTGCCGTGGATGGTCGGAATATTGACCTTGGAGACCGCACTGCTGGCTTACTACTCCTACGTCACATACGACACCTCGGCACGTGTGTACGCGTATGGAGCGGCCCAGGTACTGATCGCCCTGATGACGCTTCAGACACTGTTCACAGTGAATCGTGGACGAGGAGAGCGCTTCAAGCCGGAAGTCGCCGCTGTGGCTTTGGTGGCATTGGCGGCACTGGTGGCTCACAGCACACGCTTGGTCGGTACGCCATTTTTCCCTGTGCCGCAAGATTTTCTGGCTTCAGGGGATTTCCAGGTCTTGTTTGCCTTCGGTCTTCAGTTGATTCACGTTGGGTATGCCATTGCGTTCGGCAACATGCACGCGTCCGCGTTGCATGAAGAACTGCGAAAGGCACTCGCGGACGCGGAAGCAAAGGACCGACAGAAAGTTGAAATCTTGGGCTACGTCAGCCATGACTTGCGCGCACCGCTTGCGACGATCAGCGGCTACTCCTCGCTCTTGCTCGCCAACGCGAACCAAGGGCAACGCAAGCATCTGCTAGCCATCCAGCGCGGCGTCAAATATCAACTCAACCTGATTGACGAACTGCTGGAATATGCCAAGGCCGAACTGCAACCTTTGGCTATTCAACCGGTCACTACCGACCTGCCGCTCCTGCTGGACAACATCTCCGAATACGGAGTCGCCCTGTGTTCACAACAGAACAACGGCTTCCGCTATCAGCCCTCAACTCAAATTCCCCAACGGATCAACATAGACGGAAAGCGCTTGCAGCAGGTGCTGTTGAATCTGTTGTCCAACGCCGCCAAGTTCACGCGCGATGGTCTGGTGACGCTCTCTGTCACGGCCCGGAAAGAGGGGGCAACCTGTACCTTGAATTTTGCTGTCAGTGACACAGGCATTGGCGTCGACCTGAACCAGAATGCCGACATTTTTTCCGCGTTCCAGCAGGTACAAGCCGCAAGTGGCAGCAGCGGGCTGGGCCTGTTCATCGTGCGGCGCATTGTCGAGGCCATGGGTGGGTCCCTGAGCGTGACCAGTGTCTACGGCCAAGGTGCCACGTTTTCTTTCGTACTCTCTGCGCCGACCGATGAAGCTGACGCAGATTGGGTCGTCGTCGAGCAGCGGGAGATAGAACCCGCTGGGTCTTCATCGATGCCCGCGATGCCCCGAAATCTCATGCCGGAGGATCGAGCTCTGGACGAGCTCGCAGGCCTGGCGCTCCAGGGACGCTTCACCGATATCGAGCATTGGGTTGCGCACCATGCCGATCAAGTCGCCCATGCTGCGTTCATTGCCCGGCTTCTTGACTTGCTGGAGCAGTTGGACTTCCGCGGGATTCACGGGTTGGCGTTGAGTGGCAGAAGTGATTCGAATACATGAATCAGGCATGCGCCTGCATGACTCGCCGGGGCATGTGCCGAAGGTGCTCTGTCTGAGGCATAAGCCGAGACCTAGGGCGGTGCCCATATAAGACCTTCCTTCGCGGCCGGCCCCGTGCCGAACCTCGCTTCGCCTCGTCTCCGGTGAAGCCCAAAAACCGGGGCACCTCAGATATCTCGTCGATTCGAGGAATCCTCGACGAATTCTTTTCTCTTGCGCGGCTTCGCTTCTCTACAGTGAATGCCCCCGCGACAAGACGGCCCGCTGTAGCGGCCGACGAACCCCGTGAAAGGAAACGCCTTCCCCCATGCATCCATTGATCGATTGACGAGCGAGTGAATGAACCGCCTTGCCTCACGGCGGGTGTCGATGCCTCTTTGTGAAGCTGCGACACGAATGTGAGGCACAAAAGGCGACGGCCAGGGTGCGTGAACACCCTGACCGTCTAACCAAAAGACGTGCACAACTTGTACAAGGAGCACACCAAATGGCTGAGCAAATTATCGCTGGGCGTTCAACGCCCAAATCTCCCCGCCGCAAGAGTGGGGCGACACCTTCATCCACCCCCACAGGCGAAGACGCCCGAGACCTCCTCGAAATCAAACTGGCCCAGCTGAACTCCCTGCTGTGGTGCTGCTACGGCGACGGCAACGGTTGGTTCGAGGAAGCCGGAGAGAAACACCGGGATCACATGCTGTGGATCGCGGCGGATCTGGCTCGGGAGGCGGAGAGGTTGTTGGGGGAGAGTGGGAGGGGGTAGGGGGCTGTCTTGCAGTGATTGCGGATGATGATGGCCGCACGCTGAACTCTCGGTTCTGCGGTTATTCGCAATATTTCGGCTGCCTCAGCTTGAATGCATCGTCGGGGACCCGGCGGACTTGCGTGCCGTCGCTGGGCAAGCACTGACCGAAGCGGTGCTTCTCGACGCACGGCGTCGGATGGAGCACAGCGGTGAGAGCACTAGTACTTCTGTACGAGAGCATTCAAAGGCCTCGACAGTCCTCTTTTAAAACAAGTCGGCTGCCCGTTCGCCCCCTACCGTTTTGGTTGGTTGCATTAGAAGAAGAAGTTCTTCCAGTTCTGCTCGCAGTTGCGCCCGCCGGGCACCGTAATGGGCCTCGCGATGGTGCGTTGGACAAATCGCCACAACATTCGATACCCTGTCCACTCCGTTCTCCGCCAAAGGTTGAACGTGATGGGTTTCAAGATAGAGCCGGCCATCAGCCATGGCAAACCCCGCAACATCGCAGAGCTCACACCGGCCTTGGGCGCGCTCCAGAACCGCCATGCGTACGGCACGGTCCCGGCGTACGTTGGTGGATGTCACGTACACGCGATCGGGTTGGTCCGAGCCCAGCAGTAGGTCGTGTTGATCGGCAAACCGCACAGTGGCCTCCGTCTCGGCGTCTCGGGCAGCTTTCGAGCGCGCTTTGGTGGTTCGCCGCAGCGTGCATGCGCCCGTATGCGGGTCATAGTCCGCGACTTGCCAGGGCTGCGAATCCAGCAGACGCACTCGCACAAAGGAACTGTCTTCACCTAAGGCAGCGTCACTGCGCATGTCGCCCTCATTGACGATGACACGAATCTCCTGACCGGTATCTCTACATCTGCGAATCAGCTCGTCGAGCTTTCGAGCCCGTATCGCCTGCTGTCGAGCGCGGTCTCTGTGCTCCCCGTTACGGATCGGGTCCTTGGCAATTCGCTCCAATCGCAATGCTAGATCGCGCAAGTTCTCACTAAGTTCGATACCTCCATTCACTACCTTCATCGATGCATGCCACAAGCAGGCAAGCGCGGGCTCTTGCGCGTCTCCGAACGACCAGTTGTAGCAGTACGCAGGATTGCTGCGAGGCCTCACTGCCGCCGTGCCGTCGAGCTTCACGTGCCACCGCTCAACAGAGATTCCGGCCGAGCGAACGAGATCGATCACGGCATACGGCTTGGTCGGGAGAAGCCGCGCGAGTTCCATTTCGAGACCCGCTACCGCATCGTGTTCTGGCGTTCGCATTGCCAACTGCACCCCAATCGCCTTCAGGCGACTCGGCGCGAGCAGACCCTTGCGCATATGCCAGCACTCCCGCAAGAACGCTAGTGCAGCGGAAAAAGTAAATCCCAAAATGGGCCAATCGCTACCGTGCTTGTGAATGGCACACGGTGACGGATGCTCGATCTTCAAGAGTTCGAGCCAAGCATGGAGGGTTCGAGCGTCGTAGTACTGGGTGAGGCGAACGGGCGCCAAGGCAATCTCCACCTCATTGCTCGGATCCAGGGCGTTCCAGTAGACCGCAGACACTTGACCTGCCGGGGTATTAACTCGAAAGCCGTTCTCCAGCTTACCGGCGCTGCCCAAAAAGGCTTTTAGCGCTTCGTCCTCCAGTTGTCTTTTTTGAGTGAGGGTCAGAGTCATTCGGTTTGTCCTTCAGTTTTTCTTATTTCAACCATCGATTTCAGCGATGCGGACATTCTTCTCGGACCTCCCAGCGAGCGAAGTCCGCCGCGAGGCATGGCTGAAGTGAGCTAGTACTGGGAACCCTCCCTCTAGGCCCACTATCGAGCGCTCAGCCCTTTGACGTGCTCCGTTTTAACTTAGAGGTCTTGACGACTACGTCGTAGTCGCCTTTCTTTTCGTTGAACGAAGCGTGGTATTCCGTTGGGTAGTTCTGCCCTATCTCTCGAAACAAGCGTATCAGCTCAACTACCTTTATCTCGTACAGAACTCGATTTTTTTCTCGATCAGAAGAAACAAGGATTGACACCAGCTTGCGCGTTTCAGAGAAGGCAAAACTGAACACATAGCTATGCACAAACTGATGACAGACGAGGAGAACCCGAAGCGTGGCACTTTGTGGCGAGTCCAAGTCATAGAGCTCCCAATAGTGGTGCCAATTTATTCTTGTGACCGGTTTCCCTGTTGATTTGTACGTTGTCAGGGATACGGCCTGATTGGCGAGCTTGTCATCGAT
>NZ_CALRZC010000220.1:0-14015 GCF_943372545.1 Variovorax sp. YR752
GTGGCCGACCAGCCCGGCACCGTTCGCATGAAGCTGCAGGCCGTGCAGGACATGCCCGGCGCCGCCGCCGACAACGAGTTCTTCCTCTTCCTGCCGCAGCAGGTGGTCGAGCAGGCGCGCCTGACGCAGGGCGCCGTCGTGATGGCGCGCCACAAGCCCTACGGGCTGGAGTTCGCCCACGCGAAGACGCTCAAGGGCTTCTTCATGGCGCTGAAGGACGAGTGGTACCGCGAGCTGCAGACGCGCCCCGTCTCGCTTTGATACTGCCAGCGCTGCGCCGCGCGGCCTTCGCGCTGGCGCTGCTCGCCGGCCTCGCGGCCACCCCGGCGCGCGCCGAAGCGCTGCGCTACTGCGACACCCCCACCGCGCTGGGCCACGGGCAGCGCGACCGGCTGTTCCGCTTCGCCGGCATCGTGCGTGACGAACTCGAGGGCTCGGGGCAGCGGCTCGCACTGGTCGCGCGTTCCGGGCTGGACCTGTCCCGCTTCGGCATGCGCTATTCGCACGCCGGCGTGAGCCTGAAGGGCAACGCCGTCGCGCCCTGGTCGGTGCGGCAGCTCTACTACGACTGCGAAGAGCGCCGGCCGCGCATCTTCGACCAGGGCCTGACCGCCTTCCTGCTCGGCATGAGCAACGAAGACGGCGGCTACCTCTCGGTCGTGCTGCTGCCGGAGGACGCGGCCACCGCGCTGGAGCCGGCTGCGCTCGACGACCGCCTCGCGCTGCGCCTGCTCGCCGGCACCTACAGCGCCAACGCCTACGTCTGGGGCTTGCAGTACCAGAACTGCAACCAGTGGGTGGCCGAGCTGCTCGCTTCGGCCTGGGGCGGTGCCGACCCCTCCGGTGACGCCCGTGCGCAGGCGCAGGCCTGGCTGCGCGCGCAGGGCTACGAGGCCAGCACCTTCCACGTGCCCTTCGCGCCCCTGTCGATGTGGGCGGTGGCCGTGACACCCTGGCTGCACCACAGCGACCATCCGAGCGAAGACCTGCAGCAGGCGGTCTACCGGGTCAGCATGCCTGCGTCGATCGAGGCCTTCGTGCAGGCCCGGCTGCCGGCGGCGCGGCGCCTCGAGTTCTGCCGCAGCGGGGCGCGCGTCGTCGTGCGCCGCGGCTGGGCGCCGATCGCCGAGGGCTGCGAGCCCGGCCCGCAGGACCGCGTGGTGATGCTCGACTGAGCGGCACCGACCACCCGGCCAGGCGATAGGCAATGCCAATCGCCGAGATTTCTGCAATCAACCCACGATATGCTGCGGCGCACACAGAATAGCGCCTGTCAGATCCCTTTCGCCCACCTTCAATCCAAGGAAACCCCATGTCGATCATCAACACCCAGGTTCAGCCGTTCAAGGCCAACGCGTTCCACAACGGCAAGTTCATCGAGGTCAGCGACGAGTCGCTGAAGGGCAAGTGGTCCGTGCTGATCTTCATGCCGGCCGCCTTCACCTTCAACTGCCCGACGGAAGTCGAGGACGCCGCCGACAACTACGCCGCCTTCAAGGATGCCGGCGCCGAGGTCTACATCGTCACCACCGACACGCACTTCGCGCACAAGGTCTGGCACGAGACCAGCCCGGCCGTGGGCAAGGCGAAGTTCCCGCTGGTCGGCGACCCGACGCACCAGCTGACCCGCGCCTTCGGCGTGCACATCGAGGAAGAGGGCCTGGCGCTGCGCGGCACCTTCATCGTCAACCCGGACGGCATCGTCAAGACCGCCGAGATCCACGACAACGCGATCGCGCGTGACGTCAAGGAAAGCCTGCGCAAGCTGCAGGCCGCCCAGTACGTCGCCAAGAACCCGGGCCAGGTCTGCCCGGCCAAGTGGCAGCAAGGCGCGAAGACGCTGACCCCGTCTCTCGACCTGGTGGGCAAGATCTAACGTCCCACCCCCGGGGGCGCTCCCGCGCTCCCCCTCGAGGGGGCACCACCAGCGGACCGGCCAAGCCGGATCCGCGGCGGTCGCTCGACCACGCCTGATCACATCGGAGCATTGCCGCCATGCTGGACGACAGCCTCAAGACCCAACTCGCCTCGTACCTGGAACGCCTGCGCGAGCCGGTGGAACTGATCGCCTCGCTCGACGAGCGCGACGCCTCGGCCGAGATGCGCGAGCTGATCGAGGAGATCGCCGCGCTCAGCCCGCTGGTCAGCGCGCGCTTCGATGGCGCGGACGAACGTCGTCCGTCGTTCCAGATCACCCGGGCCGGTGCCGACATGGGCGTGCGCTTCGCCGCCATCCCGATGGGCCACGAGTTCACCTCGCTGGTGCTGGCACTGCTGCAGGCCGGCGGCCACCCGCCCAAGCTCGAGGCCGATGTCATCGAGCAGATCCAGTCCCTCGACGGCGACTTCGCCTTCGAGACCTACATGTCGCTGACCTGCCACAACTGCCCGGACGTGGTTCAGGCGCTGAACCTGATGGCGGTGCTCAACCCGCGCATCCGCCACGTGGCGGTCGACGGCGGCCTGTTCCAGGCTGAGGTCGAGTCGCGCAAGATCATGGCCGTGCCGACGATCTACCTGAACGGCCAGCCGTTCGGCTCGGGCCGCATGGAGATCGGCGAGATCCTCGCCAAGATCGACACCGGCGCGGCGGCGCGTGATGCCGCCAAGCTGGCGAAGAAGGACGTGTTCGACGTGCTGATCGTCGGCGGCGGCCCGGCCGGCGCGGCGGCGGCGGTGTACGCGGCGCGCAAGGGCATCAGGACCGGCATCGTCGCCGAGCGCTTCGGCGGCCAGACACTGGACACGCTGGGCATCGAGAACTACATCTCCGTGCTCGAGACGCAAGGCCCGAAGTTCGCCGCGGCGCTGGAGGCGCATGCGCGCCACTACGACGTCGACATCATGAACGGCCAGCGTGTCGAGAAGCTCGAGCCTTCATTGCAGCCGGGTGGCACGACCACCATCACGCTGGCCAACGGCGCGCAGTTGCAGGGCCGCACGGTGATCCTGTCGACCGGCGCACGCTGGCGCAACGTCAACGTGCCCGGCGAAGCCGAGTACAAGAACAAGGGCGTGGCCTACTGCCCGCACTGCGACGGCCCGCTGTTCAAGGGCAGGAAGGTCGCGGTGATCGGCGGCGGCAACTCCGGCGTCGAGGCGGCGATCGACCTCGCCGGCGTGGTCGAGCATGTCACGCTGATCGAGTTCGCCGAGGCGCTGAAGGCCGACGCGGTGCTGGTCAGCAAGCTCAGGAGCCTGCCCAACGTCGACATCCACACCAACGCGCAGACCACCGCGATCATCGGCGACGGCGAGAAGGTCACCGGGCTGCACTACAAGGACCGCGCCACCGGCGCCGACTTCGGCATCGAGCTCGCCGGCGTGTTCGTGCAGATCGGCCTGGTGCCCAACACCGAGTGGCTGAAGGGCACGGTCGAGCTGTCGAAGTACGGCGAGATCATCGTCGACGCCAAGGGTGCGACCAGCATCCCCGGCGTGTTCGCGGCCGGCGACGCGACGACCACGCCCTACAAGCAGATCGTCATCGCTGCGGGCGAGGGCGCGAAGGCGGCACTCTCGGCCTTCGACCACCTGATCCGGCACTCGGTGCCGGCCTGATCAGCCGCGCTTCTTCGGGTCGGGCGGGGGCGGCGTGACGGACTCCTGAGCCAGCGCCCCCCATTCGGACTCGGTCATGTCGAGTTCGGCGACCTCGGGCTTGCGCGGCTCGGCGACACGGCGCCGCTCGGCACGGCCGGGCGGCCCCTTGTCGACCTGACGGCGGTCGCGGCCGGAGCGGCGCTCCGCGGTGGTCTTGCTTGCCGCCTTGGCGGGCCTTTGCGTCATCTGTCGTTGAAGCTGCTGGACAGTCAGCGGCGCGGCAGCGTGTGGTGTGCGGCGCCGGGTGGCGCGACCGGCAGGAATCGAACCTGCGACGTAGCCTTCGGAGGGCTGCATGATATCCACTTCACCACGGTCGCACGCCGGCGCGGATTCTACGCCCCGGCGTGTAATGCGCTTCTTCGGCCGCAGCGTCGGGGCTGCGGGCCCGCGTCGCCGCCCCCTATAATTCGCGGGTTTTTGCTCTCCCCGGCCGAGCCCCGCGGGAGAGACGCCCCGAGAACACCCGACAGCCCCCGACACCGAGGAATTCATGAGCGACTCCCACGACCACGACGGCCCGCACGAAGGCCCGATCAAGACGCCCAAGCAACTCGTCCTCGCGGTGGTGTTCTCCTTCGTGATCCCGATCTTCCTGATCGTGCTGCTGGTCAAGTACGTCGTCACCGACCACCGCGATGCGGCCGGCAGCGACGGCATGGGCGCCGAAGCCGTGGCACGACGCATCCAGCCGATCGGCAGCATCGAGGTGAAAGACGCCTCCGACACCGCCGCGCTGAAGACCGGCGAGCAGGTCTTCGCCGCCCAGTGCAGCGCCTGCCACACCTCCGGCGCTGCGGGCGCCCCCAAGGTCGGCGACACGGCCGCCTGGGACGCGCGCATCAAGACGGGCTACGAGGCGCTGCTGAGCTCGGCGCTGAAGGGCAAGGGTGCGATGGGGGCGCAGGGCGGCGGCGACTTCAGCGACTTCGAGATCGGCCGCGCCGTGGTCTACCTGGCCAATCAGGCCGGCGGCAAGTTCGAGGAACCCAAGGCGCCGGCAGCCCCCGCCTCGGCCGCGCAGTAAGGCGCACGCTCCCCGATCAAAGCCGGCCCTCGGGCCGGCTTTTTCATGCGCGTGTGCATCCGCGAGCGCCGGCGCGGCGTATCGGGCAGCCGGGGCCGGAAGGCCCCGACCCGAACCCACCTTCCCGGAGCACCACGATGAACAAGACCCTTTCGCTGCTCGGCCTGGCCGCGCTGCTCTCGGCCTGCGCCACCAGCCCCTCGATGATGACGATGAAGCCGGTGGACAACGCCGCGCTGCCCGAAGCCGTGCGCGTGCCGGCCGGCCTGAAGCAGACCCTGGCCACCACCGGCGTCGGCGAGATCACCTACGAATGCCGCGAGAAGAAGGACATGGCCGGCGCCCACGAGTGGGCCTTCGTCGCGCCGGTGGCGACGCTGTACACGGCTGACCGCAAGACCGTCGGCAAGTACTACGCCGGCCCGACCTGGGAAGCCGCCGACGGCTCCAGGGTCACCGGCAAGCAGGTCGCTGTGGCACCGGCCACGCCGGGCAACATCCCGCTGCAACTGGTCAAGGCCGAGCCGGCGATGGGCACGGGCGCGATGCAGGGTGTGGCCTACATCCAGCGACTGAACACCAAGGGTGGCGTGGCGCCGGCCGCCGCCTGCGACGCGTCGGCCAAGGGCCAGCGCAAGCAGGTCGCCTACGAGGCCGACTACGTCTTCTACGGCAGCTGAGCGGCGTGATCGGCGGCCGGGCTGAGCCGGTAGCCGAAGCGCTGAGGCAGCGCGGCGAAGCGGGTCTCCTGCGGCGCCCAGGCGCCGCGTTCCACCGCGTCGGCGGCGGTCTCCATGTCCAGCGTGTGGACGAGGCCGAGGCCGAGGTCGGTGGCGAGGAACAGCCGGCCGCGCTCGTCGAGCCAGGCCGATTCGAAGTGAGCCGGCAGGCCGCTGTGGCTGGCGATGGCGGGCGATGCGTCGCCGTGCGACAGCCGCCACACGAACGGCGCCGCCTCCAGCTCGACGTAGACGCGCTGCGGCCCGTTCTGGAAGAACCACGCGCCGTGCTCGTCGGCGGCGTAGTTGCGGTGGATGAACTCGCGCAGCTTGTCGTGCAGGATCCGGCTGCCCTTGACCTGCGGGAACGGCCCGGCGGCCTGCACGCGGTCGTCGCGCATGTACCAGTCGCCGCGCGCGTCCAGCGCCAGCCAGCCGCGGCAGTGCGGCACGTTGGGCCACTTCTTCAGCGCCGCCTTGACGATGTCGTCCATGCGCCGATGCTGCGTCAAAGCTGGCGGGTGATCCAGCCCATCACCTGCTCGGGCAGGGTCATCACATGGCCGGGCCAGCGCCCGCCGGGGAAGCCGACATGCCCACCGTGCGGCGGCTGCCACAGCGTGACGTGGCGGCCGACCTCGTGCGCGCGCGGCAGGCTGCTGCCAGGCACGAAGGGGTCGTTGGTCGCATTGAGCACGAGCGCCGGGATGCGGATGCGCTGCAGGTGCGGCTTGGCCGAGCCGCGCGCCCAGTAGTCGTCGGTGTCGCGAAAGCCGTGCAGCGGCGCGGTGAAGACGTTGTCGAAGTCGTACAGGTCGCGCGCCGCGAGCAGCTTCTCGCGGCTGAACAGGCCGGGGTGCTGGGCCAGCTTGGCCAGCGCCTTGGGCTTCATCGAGCGCAGGAACATGCGCGTGTAGACGAGGCGATTGAAGCCGCGGCCGATGGCATGCCCGCCGGCGGTCAGGTCGATCGGGGAGCTGATCGCGGCCACCGCCTTCGCAGTGGACGAGGCGCTGTCACCCGCCTCCTCGGCCCAGCGCAGCAGCGCGTTGCCGCCCAGCGAGACACCGACCGCGGCGATCGGCCCGGCATGCCGCGCCTTCGCCTGCGCGAGCATCCAGCCGATCTCCTCGAAGTCACCCGAGTGGTAGGCGCGCGGCCCGAGGTTCAGTTCGCCCGAGCAGCCGCGGAAGTGCGGCATCACGAAGCGCCAGCCGTGGCGGCGCGCCCAGTCGGCGAAGGATTGTGCGTAGTGACTCTTCGTCGAGCCCTCGAGGCCGTGGAACATCACCAGCAACGGCACCGTCGTGTCGTCGGCGAGCTGGGCGCCGGGCCGTCCCAAGCCCGGCGAGGCCCCCTCGGGGGGCGTGGTCGCCGTACCCGGCGACCCGGGGGCTGCATCCAGCCAGTCGGCGTCGACGAAGTCGGCATCCGGCGTGGTCCAGCGTTCGCGCCGGAACACCATTGGCGGGCCATGCCGGCGCCTGCCGAACAGTGCCGGCCAGATGGTCTGGGCATTGCCGCCGGGCAGCCAGCGCGGCGATCGGTAGCGCTCCACGTCGGCTCAGTGGATCGTCGAGCCGGCCTCGACGATGTCCTGCACCTCGCGCGGCGAGCCGGGGCTCGCGTGGTGCGCCGCCATCGCCCAGCGCGTACCGGACTTCACGTAGACATTGGTCGCCACCACCCAGGCCGTCTGCAGGCCTTCGTCGGTGGGGATGTCGATGCGCTCGAGCACGCTGTGCACCGCGCAGTTCAGCGTCTGCAGGCGCCGCACCTTGTCCGGCCGCGCGCGGATCGCCCCATTGGCGAAGATGGACTCGAAGGCGGCGCGGATCGCCACCGCGCCGACCACGCGCGGCCCGCCCGGGTGCACGCAGACGATGTCGTCGTCGTCCGACCAGACCGCCATCAGCGCCTCGATGTCGGCCGACTGCAGCGCCTCGTAGAACTGCTGCTCGATCTCGTCGGGCGTCGAAGGCGGCGGCGGCGGTTTGGCGCGTGACATGGGGGTGTGGCGTCGGGCCTCAGCGGAACACGACGGTCTTCTTGCCATTGAGCAGCACGCGGTGCTCGACGTGCCAGCGAACCGCACGGGCCAGCACCACGCATTCGACGTCGCGGCCCACCGCGGTGAAGTCCTCCGGGCTGAGCGTGTGGTCGACGCGCTCGACGTCCTGCTCGATGATCGGCCCCTCGTCGAGTTCGGCGGTGACGTAGTGCGCCGTCGCACCGATCAGCTTCACGCCGCGCTCGTGCGCCTGGTAGTAGGGCTTGGCGCCCTTGAAGCTGGGCAGGAAGCTGTGGTGGATGTTGATCGCGCGGCCGCGCAGGAACTGGCAGAACTCGGTGCTGAGGATCTGCATGTAGCGCGCCAGCACCACCAGGTCGATCTGCTCCTTGTCGACCAGGGCCTCGACCTGCTGCTCCTGCGCGCGCTTGGCCTCGGCACCCGCTCCGGTGGCCAGCGGCAGGTGGTGGAAGGGGATGCCGTAGCTGGCCGCCAGGTCGGCGTAGTCGGGGTGGTTGGAGACGATCGCCGGGATCTCGACGTCGAGCTGCCCCGAGCGCCAGCGGAACAGCAGGTCGTTCAGGCAGTGGCCGTGCTTGCTGACCATCATCAGCATCCGCGGCTTGCGCGCCAGCGCGTGCAGCTTCGCGTCCATGCCGAACTGCTCGCGCAGGTGGGTGAACAGCGGGTCGAGCTTGCTGGTGTCGGCCAGGTGCGGCGGCGCCTCGAAGTGCACGCGCAGGAAAAACAGGCCGGTGGCGTCGCTGGCCAGCACGTCGCCGAACTGCTGCGAGTCGATGATGTTGCAGCCGGCCTGGAACAGCAGGCCGGAGACGGCGTGCACGATGCCCTTGGTATCGCGGCACGACAGGGTGAGGACGAACTGGTTGCGGCTGGGCATCGGTGCTTTCCTGTGGGCAGGGCATTGTACGAAGCGCATCCAGTCGGCGCCGGCCTGCGTACAGTCCGTGTGATGCCTGCCGCTTCCGCCGCCGACTGGACCGACCGCAGCCGCGAACTCGCGCAGCTGCTCGGCCGCGCCGGGCTGGGCGATCGTGCGGCCTTTGCCGCGCTCTACCAGCGCACCAGCGCGCATCTGTTCGCCGTCATCCTGCGCATCAACCGCGACCGGGCCCAGGCCGAGGACATCCTCCAGGAGGTGTATGTCAACGTCTGGCGCTCGGCGCAGAGCTTCGATGCGGCACAGGGCCAGCCGCTGACCTGGCTGACCAGCGTGGCGCGCAACCGCGCCATCGACAGCCTGCGCCGCGCGCAAACCCAGCCGCAGATCCAGGCCGCCCGCACCTCCGGCGGCGACGATGCAGAGGACGTGGACGTGTACGACCAGGTGGCGGACGACGGCGCCGGCCCGCTCGAGCTGCTCGGCCGGGCCGCGGACGCGCGCGCACTCTCTCACTGCATGCAGGCGCTCAGCGCGCAGCAGCGCCAGAGCGTCGCGCTGGCCTTCTTCGACGGCCTCTCGCACGCCGAGGTGGCCGAGCAGATGCGCCAGCCCCTGGGCACGGTGAAGTCCTGGGTGCGGCGCTCGCTGATCGCGTTGAAGGGCTGCCTCGACAGCGCGGTGAAACGCGACATCGCGGGGGGTGCCTGAGATGGACTACGGCCGCCCCGAACTCGCCGACCGCCTCGCCGCCGCCTACGTGGCCGGCACGCTGCGCGGCCCGGCGCGGCGCCGCTTCGAGTCGCTGCTGCCGGCGCATCCGATGCTGCGCCGCGCCGTGCGTGCCTGGCAGGAACGGCTGATGCCGCTGACCGTGGGCATCGCGCCGGAGCAGCCTTCGCCGCAGGTCTGGCAACTCATCGAGGCGCGCATCGGCGGCGCGCCCACCGGCGTGGCGGCGCCCTTGCCGTGGTGGGCGCAGTTGGCCTTCTGGCGCGGCTTCGCCGCGCTGGCCAGCGTGGCCACCATCAGCCTGGCGGTGCTGCTGGCCAGCCCGGCGCCGGTGCAGCCGCCGATCGTGGTGGTGCTCAACGCCACCGCACCAGGCGGCGAGGGCGGCGTGATCCCGGCCTCCTTCGTCGCCAGCATCAGCGGCGATGGCCGCACGGTGGTCGCCAGGCCGATCGCCAATGTCGCGCTGCAAAACGACCGCGTGCTCGAACTGTGGGCCGCGGCCGGCAAGAACCCGCCGCGCTCGCTCGGCCTGATCTCGGCCCGTGGCGCCACCGTCGTCAAGCGCACCTCGCTGCCGCCGGGCACCGACCATCTCGCGGTCAGCCTCGAGCCGCCGGGCGGTTCGCCCACCGGCGCGCCGACCGGGCCGGTTCTCGCCGTCGGCAACCTCTGAGACCCGCGGCTCAGGCCCGCGGCAGGCGCACGCTGAAGGTCGAGCCCACGCCCGACACGCTGTCCACCTCGATGCGGCCGCCCATCAGCTCGACCAGCGACCTGGTCACCGCCAGGCCGATGCCGGCGCCCTCGATGCTGCCACGCGCCTGCGCGCCGCGCTGGAAGGGCTGGAACAGCGTGGGCAGGTCCTCGGCGGCGATGCCCACGCCGGTGTCCTGGACCGACGCCACCAGCTCGGCGCCGTCGTCCCAGATCTCGACATCGACCCGCCCGCCGGCGCGGTTGTACTTGATGGCATTGCTCAGCAGGTTGAGCAGCACCTGGCGCAGCCGCGTCGGATCGGCGAGCACCGTCGCCGCGACGCCGCTCACGTGCAGCGCCACCGCGGCTGCGTCGGCCTGCGGACGCACCAGCTCGACGCAGTCGGCGACCAGCGGTGACAGCGGCAGCGCGGTGGTCGCCAGCGCCAGCTGGCCGGACTCGATGCGCGTCAGGTCGAGCAGCTCGCCGATCATCTGCAGCAGGTGCGTGCCGGCCTCGCGGACCAGCTCGACGCGGCGCCGCTGCATCGCCGTCAGCGGCTCGCGTTCGTCGATCTCGAGCAACTGCGCGAAGCCGAGCACGGCGTTCAGCGGCGTGCGCAGCTCGTGGCTCATGCGCGAGAGGAACTCGGTCTTGGCGCGGTTCGCGGCCTGCGCTGCCGCCGCCGCGGCACGCGCCTGCTCGAGCTCGCGCTTGTCGGAGATGTCCTCCAGGTAGCCGTGCCAGAGCACGCTGCCGTCGGCCTCGCGCTGCGGCGTGGCGACCACGCTGACCCAGCGCCGCTCGCCGCCGCTCAGGTAGAGGCGGAACTCGCAGCGCCACTGGCGCATTGCGCGCAGCGCGCGGCCGACGCTGGCGAACACGCGCTCGCGGTCGTCGCGCTCGATCAGGCGGATGGCGCGGCTGGCGTCGCGCAGCAGCTCCTTCGGCATCACGCCGAGCAGGTCGATGCAGCTCTCGCTGATGAAGGGGAACTGGCCGCTGCCGTCGGGCAGCGTGCGGTACTGGTAGACCACGCCCGGCACGTTGCGCACGATGCGGCGCAGCCGCTCGGCCAGGGCCAGCGCCTCGCCCTGGGCCGCGCGGCGCTGCGAGATGTCGGTGAGCGTGCCCACCATGCGCAGCGGCTCGCCCGCCGGGCTGCGCTCGACGATGCGGCCGCGCTCGGCCACCCAGCGCCAGGTGCCGTCGCTGGCGCGCGCGCGGTACTCGTGCTCGTAGATGCCGGTCTCCTCGCGCGCGTGGCGCTGGTAGGCCTCCTGGTTGGCGTCAAGGTCCTCGGGGTGGATCAGCGCGTTCCAGGTCTGCTGCAGCGGCGCCAGGCCTTCGTCCGCATGCCCGAGCAAGGCCATGCTGGCGCGGAAGTTGGTCAGCCGGTCGGTGAGGATGTCCCACTCCCACACCGAGGTGCCAGCCCCGAGCAGCGCATCGCGCATCAGCGCGTCGCCGTCGTCGCGATCGGTGTTCCGGCTCATCGGACTACCCGCGCTGCAGCCCAAGCGCGTCGGCCAGCGCCGCCTGCACGCGCTGCGGCGCCACCTCGGTCAGGCAGCGGGTGTGGCCGTAGCGACAGCTGCGTTCGAAGCAGGGCATGCAGTCGAGCTGCAGTTCGTCCTTCAGCCACAGCACGCGGGCGCGCGGGTTCAGCGGCGGCGTGTGCTCGGGGCTGGTCGAGCCGAACACCGCCACCTGGGCCAGCCCGAAGGCAGCGGCCACGTGCATCAGGCCCGAGTCGTTGCTGACCAGGCCGCGCGCGCCGGCGATCAGCGCCATGGCGTCCATCAGCGAGGTCTGGCCGGCCATCACGCGGCAGGCGCCGGGCGCGGCGTCGGCGATCGTTGCGGCAAGCTCCGCCTCCTTGCCCGAGCCGAGCAGCAGCACCGGCGTGCCGTCGGCTGCGTGCAGCGCGCGGGCCAGTTCGGCGTAGTGCGCGGCCGGCCAGCACTTGGCCGGGCCGTACTCGGCCCCGGGCGCGAAGGCCCAGTAGCGACCCGGCTCGACGCCCGCACTGCGCGTTGCGGCCTGCACGATGCCGGGCTCGAAGGCCATGCGCGGCCGCTCGTCGGCCCGCGCCGGCTCGCCGGAGAGCGCCGCGTAGAACGCCACCATCGGCGGCCGGCCGGCTGCATTCGGCAGCCGCTGGTTGAGCAGCCCCCAGCGGCCTTCGCCGCGGTAGCCGATACGCCGCGGGATGCCGGCGAACCAGGGAATCAGCGCCGACTTGATCGAGTTGGGCAGCACGTAGGCGACATCGAAGCGCCCGCGCAGCGTGGCGGCGATGCGCCGCCGCGCCGCCCAGTCGAGGCGGCCGTGGGCGAACGGCAGTTCGATCACCTCGCGCACCTGCGGCATGGCGCGGTAGACCGGTGCCACCCAGGGCAGCGCCGCGACGGCGAGCGTCTCGCCGCGCGCCGCCAGACGCGCGAGCAGCGGCTCGGACATCACCGCGTCGCCGATCCACTGCGGCGCGATGACGAGGGAGCGGGTCATGGCGTCAGTGGGCGTGCAGCTTCTCGCCGGCCTTCAGCCGGTACACCGTGCCGCAGTAAGGGCACTTGCCTTCGCCCTCGGTGGCCACGTCGATGAACACGCGCGGGTGGTTGCTCCACAGCGCCATCTTCGGGTTGGGGCAGGCCACGACGCCGGGGCCCTGCACGTCCTTCGCGGTCACCTCGACCACGGCCTTGGGTTCGCTGCTCATGATGTTCAGACCTTGGTCAGCCACTCGGCGTACTTCGCATTGCGCCCGTTGACGATGTCGAAGAAGGCGCTCTGGATCTTCTCGGTGATCGGCCCGCGCGAGCCGCGGCCGATCTCGATGCGGTCGAGCTCGCGGATCGGGGTGACTTCGGCGGCGGTGCCGGTGAAGAAGGCCTCGTCGCTGATGTAGACCTCGTCGCGCGTGATGCGCTTCTCGACCAGCTTCAGGCCCAGGTCCTGGCAGATGGCGAAGATGGTGTCGCGCGTGATGCCGTTGAGCGCACCGGCGGAGAGGTCGGGCGTGTAGACCACGCCCTTCTTGATGACGAACAGGTTCTCGCCCGCGCCTTCGGAGACGAAGCCCGAGGCGTCGAGCAGCAGCGCCTCGTCGTAGCCCTCGTCCGTCGCTTCCATGTTGGCGAGGATGGAGTTGGTGTAGTTGCTCACCGCCTTGGCCTGCGTCATCGTGATGTTGACGTGGTGGCGGGTGTAGCTCGAGGTCTTCACGCGGATGCCGCGCTTCATGCCCTCTTCGCCGAGGTAGGCACCCCAGGGCCAGGCGGCGATCATCAAGTGGATGGTGTTGCCCTTGGGGCTGACGCCGAGCTTCTCGGAGCCGATCCAGGTCAGCGGCCGCAGGTAGCAGCTCTCCAGCTTGTTCACGCGCACCACCTCGCGCTGCGCCTCCATCACCTGCTCCATGCTGAAGGGGATCTTCATGCGCAGGATCTTGGCGCTGTTGAACAGGCGCTCGGTGTGCTCGCGCAGGCGGAAGATGGCCGTGCCGTGGACGGTGTTGTAGGCGCGCACGCCCTCGAAAGCGCCGCAGCCGTAGTGCAGCGTGTGGCTCAGCACGTGGATCTTGGCATCGCGCCATTCCACCAGCTGGCCATCCATCCAGATCTTTCCGTCGCGGTCGGCCATCGACATGGCAGCTCTCCAGGGGTTCTCGAACCGGCAATTTTACGGCGCGGGTCGGTCGAGCTCGTGGCGAGCCAGCTTGCCGTGCGTGAAGTGCAGCCGCACGGTGCTGCCGCCCTCGTCGCTCCAGGCCCAATCGTCGTCGCCGGCCTCGAGCTTGCGGCCCAGGCTCTTCGTCAGGCCGATCACCTGCAGCATGGTCATGCCCGGGCGCAGTTTCGCGTTGAGCATCACTGCGCTGTCGACATGCCCGACCGGCGCCTGCCCGGCCTGACGCATCGCGCGCACGGTCCGGCTGAACTGCAGCAGCAGCCAGAACACCACCACGCTGATCGCGAACAGCACCCCCTGCCAGCCGTATTGCTGCCACGCGAGCGCAACGAAGACGGCGGCCAGCGCCCAGCCAAGGATCGGATTCATCGCCGCGATGTTAGCGAGGCGCGCGGCGCGTCCTGCATGGCCATCCGCGTTCGAACACTCGGGAGGTCTCGTGAGCGACCGGGTTGTCGCTTCGCGGCCCTGAGCTGAAGGTCAACGTCTGCTTTGCGAGTTGAGGTCGGAACGGCAAAGGCGCGCCCGGGCAGGCTCCGGCGCTTCGCCTCGGCGGTCGGTGCTGCGCACCGACTCCCCTGCGATGCTCGGTCTCGCGGCCGCGTCGCAGAACTCACTTCGCGACCTGCG
>NZ_CALRZC010000221.1:0-13970 GCF_943372545.1 Variovorax sp. YR752
GATTTGGGCGGCGACGAGAAGCGCAGCGCCGGGGTCGGCGCGCGTCAGCGCGCTTCGTCGACTGACTTGCCGCGGTTGTCTGAACGCAGCGACCGCAGGTCGCGAAGTGAGTTCTGCGGCACGACCCCGGCGCGAGCATCGCAGTGGAGTCGACGCGCAGCGTCGACCGCCGCCGAATGAGCCACCAGCGGGCAGCGCCTGCCGCGACGCTCATAGAAGGCACGAAGCAGACACACACAGACTTCAGCTCAGGGCCGCGAACGGAAGCCGAGGACACGCCCGCACGCGGATGTTCGGGCGCGGACCGTGCATCAAGCAGCGAGAAAATGCCGCCGGTAGCGCGCCGGCAGGTCGCCGATGCGCATCATCAGCGGCAGGTCGGCGGTGCCGAAGTCGGGGTCCCAGGCCGGTGCGCCGAGCAGCGTCGCACCACAGCGCAGGTAGCCTTTGATCAGGGGCGGCGGCTCTACGGCCAAGTCGCTGCGCAGTTCCTCCACCGGCAGTGCCAGGCGCGGCCGCACCCGCCACTCGATCGACGCGAGGTGGGTGCGACGCAACTGCTCCCACAGGCTGGCCGCGACATGGCCACCGTCACGCATGCCGACGCTGGCGCAGCCGATCATCGTCTCGAGCCCGTTGCGCGCCATGAACTCGCCGAGCGCGCCCCACAGCGCGAGGATCACACCACCGGAGCGCCAGTCGGGGTGGACGCAGGAGCGGCCGAGCTCGACCATGCGCGCACGCAGCGGGCGCAGCCGCGTCAGGTCGAACTCGGTTTCGCTGTACAGGCCGCCAACACGCCGCGCCGCCGCCGGTGTCAGCACGCGGTAGGTGCCGATCACCATGCCGGGCTCGCCGTCGTCGGAGGCCGGTGCGCGCACCAGCAGGTGCTCGCAGAAGTCGTCGAAGACGTCGATGTCATGGCCGGCCGGGGCGCCGCCGGGCGGGGCCAGCCGCGCGCCCATCTCCTCGACGAAGACCGCATACCTCAGGCGCTGCGCGGCGCGAACATCGCCCTCGTCACGCGCCCAAGCCACGTCGAAGCGCGACGGCTCGCTGGCGCGTGAGGCCGGGTGAAGTGACCTCCGGGGCGCCGCCGAGGGCGCGATCAGGTCGGACAAGGGCAGCGTGGGCAGGGGCAGTTCCCGCATCGGATCCTCCATCTTTGCCCGTCATGGTCGGGCGATGGAGTGACGCAGCCGTGAAGCCGAGGTGACGAAGCGATGACGATTCGCGCATGGACGTTGCCTTGTCGCCGCTGACCGGATGACGGTAGATGCGATCGTTGAGATGGCGCGCCACGTCCAGGATGTCGTCCTCGCTCCACCCGAGCTGCGCCACGCCCTGCCAGTGCCGCACCTGGGCGAGCAGCTTGGGCCAGTCACTGGCGAGGCGCTTGTCGCGCCAGTGCATCTGCGAGTTGTGGCAGGCGATGCAGTGGGTGCCGTAGAGCAGTTCGCCGCGCGAGGGCGAGCCGGCGGCGGGCGCGGCCTGGGCGGCCGCGGCAAGGAAGACGATCAGGGCGGCAAGCAGGCGCTTCATGGCGCAAGCATCGCGCGCGCAGTGCATGCGCGGCTTGACGGCGCACAAGCTCGCTCAGCCCGGGTGCGTCGGATCCACCCAGCGCACGTTCTCCGGCGGCTCGGCCGGCGCGATATCGAGGTTGACCGCCACCGCCTCGCCGTCGCTGCGCACCAGCACGCACTCGAGCACCTCGGTCGGGCTGGCGTTGATCTCCTGGTGCGGCACGAAGGGCGGCACGTAGATGAAGTCTCCCGGGCCGGCTTCGGCGGTGAACTCGAGCCGCTCGCCCCAGCGCATGCGCGCCCGGCCCTTGACGATGTAGATCACGCTCTCCAGCGGCCCGTGGTGGTGGGCGCCGGTCTTCGCATTCGGATGGATGTGCACCGTGCCGGCCCACAGCTTCTG
Source organism: Variovorax sp. YR752 (assembly GCF_943372545.1). Taxonomy (NCBI): domain Bacteria; kingdom Pseudomonadati; phylum Pseudomonadota; class Betaproteobacteria; order Burkholderiales; family Comamonadaceae; genus Variovorax; species Variovorax sp. YR752. The sequence continues at coordinate 1,930 of NZ_CALRZC010000221.1, forward strand.
GGCGCCGACGCGCGCGAAGTTGATCGCCGCCTTGCGGTCCATGCCGGGCGTCTGTGCGGTGTTGGGGTCGAGCCTGTCGCCAGGCACGACGCGCACGCCGTCGTGCTTCCAGGCGGGGCTGCCGGGGGAATGTGTGCTGCTCACGGTCCGGGCCTGCGGAAGTCGGGACAGGCCCATTCTGCCCGCCGCCGCGGGCTGCGGTGCACGCGCGTCAGCGTCCCAGCCAGGCGAACAGGCCGCGCTTCGGTTCGGGCCGGGCCGCCGCCGCGCTGCGCGAGACCATCAGGTTCGAGCCGAGGTAGAGCGCATTGAGCAGGCGTGCGCCGCGCTCGGCGCTCATGCCGGGCCATTCGGCGATCTGCTTGAGCGAAGCCGCCTCGCGGCGCAGCCGGTCGGCCGCCGGCGTCAGCGCGCCCGGCAACGGCAGGTCGTCGACGCGCGGATTGCGCAGCACACGATAGGCCGCCGTGCCGCCGATCTCCTGCAGCAGCTTGCCGCGCGGCCCGTGCAACGCCAGCCGCCACAGTGCCGGCGCCAGCGAGTAGTACTGCTCGTCGGCCGCGACACGGTCGCTCATCGGGTGGCCGGGCGGGCGCACGTTCGGCGGCTCGACGCTCATCGCCGTGACACGACCCAGCGAGCGCTCTGGCGCCTCGGTCAGCGGGCGCGGCGAGTGGTAGATCATCTGCGCCGGGAACACCGTCATCGGCCAGACCAGTTCGGCGAAGCGCAGATAGACCAGTGCCGGCTCCTGCAGGCGAACACAGGCGGCAAGCACCTCGAGCGCATCGGACTCCTCGCTACGGCGCTCCAGCGAAGCCAGTTCGGCCATCAGCGTGCTCGACAGTATCGTCGGCCGGTCCGAGCCCTGCATCGACCGCTCGTGGAGCTCGTCGAAACTGCTGACGCGCCACAGGGTGGACGCGTGTTCTTCGGTGGGCATGGGAGTCTCCGGATCGGATGCTGCGACGGCTTGACAAGTTCAGTATGCACATTTGATTGATCCGCGCCAAGCGTGGAGCACCGCCCAGATGCAGGCTGCCGGCAACACCGGAGCCCACGGCATGTCCATCGCCCACAGCGTCGCACCACTGACCAGGCACCACGTTAGCGGAATCGCCCACCAGATCACAGAGGTCGCACGGTAAGCGGGCGCAAACATCAGTAACGTACCGAGGGTACCGAGCACCGTTGCATCCGGGGTCAATCCGAAACTCTCGGTTTCCATCCAGTGGCGGCCGAAAGCCGGCAGCAGCGCGGGCATGATCAGCGCAGCGGTGCCCAGCAGGATCGGGCCGGCGGCAGGCGGGTTGTCGATCCGTCGCACCTTCCAGCTCGCGCCGGCCAGCAATGCGGCCTGGGCCGCGAATGCCGCAGCGAACCAGTTCGCCGCCCAGTTGATCGCCGCATAGCGCTCGGCGTGAAAGGCCCAGGCCACCCAGGCCCAGGCGAGCGACAGCGCGAGCAGCCAGGCGCGCGGCGCCCACGTGGCGCGCCGCCACCACGCCACGCACAGCACGACCCAGCCCAGCGCCACCGGCAGCTGCCAGGGCCACAGGGCCTGGTGGTACAGCTCGAACAGGCGGAAGTAGGTGCGCGGGGAGAACAACAGGAAGTCGGACAGGCGGTAGGTCCACCACTCGGTCATGGCGAGCACCCCTGGCCGCGCCGGAGGCTACAGCGCCGCGACATGCGCCGCGATGCGCGCACGCAGCGCGGCATCGGGCATGGTCCCGCGCGCCGCGCCGAGGTTCTGGCGCACATGCGCAACGCTGCTGGTGGCCGGGATCGCGCAGCTCACTGCCGGGTGCGAGACGATGAACTTCAGCACCAGTTGCGCCCAGCCATCGCAGCCCAGCTCGGCGGCGAAGCCGGGCAGCGGGTGGCGCTGCAGCGCGCGAAGCAGCGCCCCTTCGCGGAACGGCCGGTTGGCGATCACGGCGATGCCGCGCTCCTGCGCCAGCGGCAGCAGGCGCCGTTCCGCCTCGCGGTCGAGCGGGTTGTAGCTGAGCTGCACCACGTCGATCGGCTGGCTGCGCATCAGCTTCTCGATCTCGTCGTGGCGCCGCCCTTCCGAGGTGCTGATGCCGACGTAGCGCAGCCGCCCGGCCGCCTTCATGGCAAACAGCGTCGGCAGGTGCTGCTCCCAGGCCAGCAGGTTGTGCACCTGCAGCAGGTCGAAGCGCGGCACGCCCCAGAAGCGCCGCGACGCCTCGATCTGCGCGGGCCCCTTGGTGCCCGCGCCGATCCACACCTTGTCGGCCGAAAACACCGGTGCCTTGCCACCCAGCTTCGCCAGGCCGTGGCCGATCACCGGCTGCGACGAGCCGTACATCGGCGACGAGTCGATCAGCCGCCCGCCGGACTCGAAGAAGGCGCGCATCACCTCGGCGCAGGCGTCGCGGGCGACTGCATCGTTGCCGACGTTGAAGGTGATCCAGCTGCCCAGGCCGACCACCGGGATGCGCTCGCCGGAGGACGGGATCGGCCTGGTGGCCACCGTGGCCGCCTGCGCCATCACGCCACCGTGCAGAGCCAGCGGCAACGATGCGGCCAGCATCTGCACGGCGCGTCGGCGCTGCAGGTCCGTCATCGCAGCACCCTTGCCTCTCAGCCGCCGGCGCGTCGCGCCGCGTGGCCTTCCCTGACCAGCAGTTCGATCACCCGCTCGACATGGTCGCCCTGGATCTCGAGCACGCCGTCCTTCAGCGCACCCCCGGCGCCGCAGGCGGTGCGCAGCCGCTTGCCGAGCGCGGCCAGCGCCTCGTCGTCGAGGGCGAGGCCACGCACCAGCGTCACCGTTTTGCCGCCGCGGCCCTTGCTCTCGCGGCTGACGCGCACGCGGCCGTCGCCGCGCAGCGCCTCGCGCGCCCGTGCAGCGCACAGGCAGCCGGACAGCGGCTGGCGGCATTGCGGGCAGGTGCGCCCGCCGTCGGTGGAGTAGACGAGAGCCATGGCTTGCCGATTCTTCCACGGCCCACTCCACACCGGTGCCACTGCGGCCACTCCGAACGGCGACCTGGATACGTATACAGTACCCTCGCATCCCGCTTCGCCATGACCGCCGCCACCCTGCCCGCCGATCTCTTTGCCGCGCTCAACGACGAGCAGCGCGGCGCAGTGGCACATGGCAGCGGCCCGCTGCTGGTGATCGCCGGCGCGGGCACGGGCAAGACGATGACGCTGGCCGCGCGCGTCGCCCGGCTGGTCCTCGACGGCGCCGACCCGAACCGCCTGCTGCTGCTGACCTTCTCGCGCCGCGCCGCGCAGGAACTGGCGCACCGTGCCGGCCGCCTGCTGCATGCGGCGCTCGGCTTTCGCGCGACGCAGGCTGCGCCCACCCTGCCCTGGGCCGGCACCTTCCACGCGGTGGGCGCGCGACTGCTGCGCGAGCATGCGGCGTCGATCGGGCTGTCGCCGCAGTTCACGCTGCTCGACCGCGGTGACGCCGAAGACCTGATGGGCATCGTGCGCCAGCAGCTCGAACTCGGCAGCGGCGGCCAGCGCTTCCCGCTCAAGGGCACCTGCCTGGCGATCTACTCGCGCGTGGTCAACGCGCAGCTCGGTGTCGACGCGGTAGTGCAGCAGGTCTTCCCCTGGTGCCGTGGTCACGAGCCGGCGCTGAAGCAACTGTTCGCCGCCTACATCGACGCCAAGCAGCAACAGCAGGTGCTCGACTACGACGACCTGCTGCTGTACTGGCAGCAGATGTTGGAGGAGCCGGCGCTCGCCCATGCCATCGGCGCACGCTTCGAGCAGGTGCTGGTCGACGAGTACCAGGATACCAACCGCCTGCAATCGGCCATCCTGAAGGCGCTGAAGCCCGACGGCCGCGGCCTCACCGTCGTCGGTGACGACGCGCAGTCGATCTACTCCTTCCGCGCCGCCGACGTGCGCAACATCCTCGACTTCCCGGCGCAGTTCGAGCCGTCCGCCGAGGTGGTCACGCTGACGCACAACTACCGCTCGACGCAGGCCATCCTGGCCGCTTCCAACGCCGTCATCGCGCTGGCCACCGAGCGCCATCCGAAGGACCTGCACAGCCCGCGCGAGGGGCCGCGGCCGCGGCTGGTCAGCGTGGCCGACGAGATGGCGCAGGCGCGCGGCGTGGCCGACGAGGTGCTGCTGCTGCGCGAGGGTGGCCTGGCGCTGAAGCGCCAGGCGGTGCTGTTTCGCACCGGCCACCACAGCGCGGCACTGGAACTGGAACTGACGCGCCGCGGCATCCCCTTCGTCAAGTTCGGCGGGCTGCGCTTCCTCGAGGCGGCCCACGTGAAAGACCTGCTCTCGGTGCTGCGCTGGGTGCAGAACCCGCGCGGGCGGCTGGCGGGATATCGCGTCGTGCAGATGATCCCGGGCCTGGGCGCGGCCTCGGCGCGGCGCCTGCTCGATGCCATCGCCGCGGCCGACGATCCGCTGCAGGCGCTGCACACCTTCAAGCCGCCGGCCGCCGCAGCGGCCGACTGGCGCGGCTGGCTGGCCGCGCACGAGGCGCTGCGCGAGGCCGGCTGGCCCGCGGCCATCGCGCAGGCGCGGCGCTGGTACGAGCCGCATCTCGAGCGGCTGCACGAGGACGCGACAATCCGCCGTGCCGACCTGGCCCAGCTCGAACGGCTGGCTGCGCAGTACCCGAGCCGCGAGCGCTTCCTCGCCGAGCTGACGCTGGACCCACCCGAGGCGACCAGCGACGCCGCCGACGAACCACACCGCGACGAGGACTACCTGATCCTGTCGACGCTGCACTCGGCCAAGGGCCAGGAGTGGAGCGCAGTGCACATCCTCAACGCGGTCGACGGCTGCATGCCGGCCGACCTGGCCACCGGCCATGCCGACGAGATCGAGGAGGAACGCCGCCTGCTCTACGTCGGCATGACACGGGCGAAACACCACCTGACGCTGTGGGTGCCGCAGCGCTTCCACATCACGCAGCAGTCAGCCGGCGGCGATCGCCACCTGTATGGCTCGCTGACGCGCTTCATTCCGGAAGACCTGGCGCAGCGCCACTTCGACCGTGTCGTGCCGGCGTCGACCCTGGCCGCCGAGACGGCGGGCGCCGCCCTGCCGTCCATCGACCTGATGGCGCGTGTGCGGCGCGCCTTCTGAAGCCGATGGACCTACTGCACAGCGACGCCGGACTCGATCTCGACCGCCGGCGTCTTCGCTGCCCGCCCCTTGCGGCCACGCGTGGCAGGCTTCGCGGCGCGCTTCTTCGCGGCGACCTTCGGCGTCTTGGCCGGCCGGGCCGGCTTGGCAGCCTTGGCCACGCGAACCTTCTTCGATGCCGGTTGTGCCGCCGGCGCATCGATCAGGAAGGCGTCGCGATCCTTGGCGCCGGCGATCCAGGCCGGCGGGCGGCCGTGGCCGGTCCAGGTCTGGCCGCTCTTCGGGTCGCGGTACTTGGCGACACCGCTGCTGCGGCTGGCCCGGGCCGGCGCCTTGCGCGCCACGGCGCGGGTGCGGCCGCCTGCGAGGCCGACGTCGGCCGCGCTGAGGCCGTAGTCGGCAATGACCTGACGCACCTGCGCGATGATGGTCTTGAGTTCCTGGCGCCGCAGTTCCTCGGCTTGTTTCTCGAGCTTGGCGATCTCGGCTCTGACGGCCTGGTAGGTCTTCATGGGGTTCCTCGGTTTGTCACGACAGCATGGCCACCCAACTGTGCGGCGCCACCAATTGTGCGCGACCCGGCCGATCACCCCACCGCCGGCGTTTCAGGCTGTGACCACTCCAGCAGCTCGGCCAGCCGGCAGGCCACCCAGAAAGCCTCGTCGGCACGCACGCCCGAACCCTCGCCGATCAGGCCGAGGTGGCAGCGGCGCAGCACTTCGTCCTCGGCGATGCCGTGGCGGAACAGCATCGCACGGGCCGGCTCGACCATCGCCTGCGCGAGGTCCTCGCAGAACTCGTGGCGCGCGGCCAGTTCGTCGCGCGGCAGCGTCAGGCGGCCGGTGCGCGGCGAGCGGTACAGCGCGGCGAAGGCGTCGGGAATGAGGATCTGCGATGAGTCGTCCATGAGCGCGGTCGGTGCAGCCAAGTTTGGCGCAGCGCATGGACAGCGCTGCCGGCATTCCCTAGCCTAACGCGAACGAGGCTCGAACTCCCATGCGCATCCTGTTTCTCGATTTCGGCGGCGTCACCCACCCCTGCTCGACGGACGACGAGGCACGCGCCGTGCACCGCGGCTCGGTCAGCGCCGGTGTTCGGCTCGACGTGTTCTGCTGGTTCGACATCCTGCCGACGCTGCTCGCCCCCTACGACGACGTCTACGTGGTGGTGCACTCGAACTGGCGCTTCAGCCACTCGGCCGCCGAGATCGGCGACCTGCTCGGCGACCTCGGCAGCCGCTACCTCGGCTGCACGCCGCTGGGCGAGCGCTACGCGTGCATCCAGGCCTGGCTGGCGCGTCACCCGACGGTGTCGTCGTTCCGCATCCTCGACGACTCGCCGGCGTCGTTCGGTGACCCGCCACCACCCGAGCTGATCCTGTGCGACCCGCGTACCGGGCTGTCGGAGCCGCGCGTGCAGGCGCAGATCCGCGAGTGGCTGGCGGCCGGTTGAGCGTGTTCCGTTCAGGGTCGCGCCAGGCGCCAGACGCTGTTGAAGCCGTCGCCGGTGCGATCCCCGGCCTTCTGGTCCTTCACCCAGTAGTAGACCGGCTTGCCCTTGTAGGCCCACTGGCGGCCGCCGTCGTCACGGGTCACGATGCTCCAGTCGCCCGAGACCGTCGCGCCGGCCGCTGCCATCAGCGGCGGCCAGTTGGTGGCGCAAGGGCCGTTGCAGACGCTCTTGCCGCTGCCCGCGGTGTCGCGGTCGAAGGTGTAGAGCGTCATGCCGTTGGGGCCGACCAGGACACCGTCCATCGTCTTCGCCGGCTCGCTCGCGCCCATCGAGGCGCAGCCGGCAGCGAGTGCGGCGGACAGTACGGACAGTGCGACAACGTGGCGGAAAGAAGCGCGAGCCATGGGTTCTCCTGGGTGTGGATCGATGAAGGTCGGTCTCCCCGTAGACGTTGTCACGGCGATGAATATTCCCGCGCGCAGCAAAGCCGGCGCGGCCTCGCCGCCGCTCAGGCGGGCCGCGACACGAGCATGCCTTCGCCGGCCATCCATGCCAGCGTGTCGGCGAGCAGAGCCTCCAGCGGCGTCTCGCGGTAGCCGAGTTCGCGCCTCGCCCTGGACGAGTCGACCTGCAGGCGGTGGCAGGTCAGCGTCGCGCCCTCGGGCGTGACGGCCGGCTCGCGGCCGCTCAGCCGCGACCAGCCGTCGAGCACCCGCGCATAGGCCATCAGCGCCCAGGCCGGCGTGGCACGCGCCGGCGTGCGCCGGCCGAGCATCGCGCCGACGCGGTGCACGAAGTCGACGAGGCTCGCGTGCTCGCCGCCCAGCAGATAGGCCTGACCGAAACGCTGCTGCTGCCACGCGCGCACCTGCGCGGCGGCAACCTCGCGCACGTCGGCGAAGGCGCCGCTGCCCGGCGGGATGCCCGGCAGCTTCTCGCGGTCGACCATCGCGATCAGCCGCGACCAGTTGTGCCGGTCACCGGGGCCGAGGATGTGCGCTGGGTTGAAGACGATCCACGGCAGCGCTGAACCTCGCACCGCCTGCTCGCCGAGGTGTTTGGTTCGCTCGTAGTTGATCCAGCTCTGCGCGCCGCGCTGCGGCACCGATTCGTTCAAGCTGTCGTGCACCAGGTGCGAGAAGGCCGACACCGACGAGGTGTGCACGAAGGCGCGCACCCGCGCAGACTCGGCGGCGCGCAGCAGCGTGATCGTGCCGCCGACGTTGGTGGCCGTCTGCGCCATCGCCTGCGGCTTCCAGACGCTGGTGTCGGCGGCGGCATGGAAGACCGCCTCGCAGCCGGCCAGCGCTCGTTCGAGCGAGGCGGCGTCGGCCAGATCTGCGCGCACCGGCACGGCCCCGGCGGCGCTCAACGTGGCATCGCTCTCGGCACGACGTGACAGCGCACGCACCTCGCAGCCGGCCGCGCGCAGTTCGCGCAGCAGGTGGCCGCCGAGGAAGCCACTGCCGCCGGTGAGAAGGACGCTGGCCATGGCCGCTCCGCTGTGGACAAGGCCGCGATGATCGCACCGCGGCCCTGCACTTCATCGCAGCAGGTGTCGCACGAAGAAGTCGGCCACCTTGGCGTGCACCGGCGGCAGTTCGCGCGCGCGATCGAAGCCGGGCGGGTCGTTCATCATCTCGCCGAGCACGCCGTCGAACACCGGCGGCAGCGGCGACAGGTAGGCACCGTGCCCGCCGGTGGGCAGGTCGGCGATGTGCTCGCAGCCCGTGCAGGCCTTCAGCACGCGGTCGGAATGGAAGCGCGGCAGCAGCCAGCGGTCCTGCGCGGCGGTGACCAGACCGAGCGGCACCCGCGGCGTGGCCAGCGAGGTCGCGTCGTGGATCGCCGCCGCCGGCACCGCGGCGACGACGGCGGCGATGCGCGGATCCTCGTGGCCCCGCATCGTCTCGTCGGTGAAGCGCAGGCCGATGATGGTGCGCGCCAGCCAGAGCTTGACGCTGTCGAACCAGCCGCCGCTCAGCGTCGTGATGGTGCCGGTGCAGAACTGGAAGTCGGCGACCAGGTTCTCGTCGCAGTGGCGGCGGAAGTTGGCCGTCGACCAGCGGCCGCCGGCCACGGTCAGCGCGGTGTGGCCGCCGGCGGACATGCCGAACACGCCGACACGGTCGAGCGTCAGCAGCGGCGCGAAGCGCGCATCGGCGGCCAGCGCATCGATGGTGCGCGACAGCTCCGCCGGCCGGCGCGACAAGGCGCCCGGTGCGTCGCTGCGGTCGAGGTAGTTGTCGGCGCGGTGCAGCGGCGCGGCGACGACGAAGCCGGCCTCGACCAGCGCACGCGCCTGGTCGGCATAGGGCCAGGTCGAGGCGCCCGTGCCGTGCGAGATCAGCACCAGGCGGCCGTTGCCGCGCACCGGCAGGCCGTTCTCCGCCACGTCGAGCTGCCAGCCCGTCGGGCCGGACGGCCGCGACGGGCTGCTGCTCGGGTAGTAGACCGTCACCGGGCCGAGTTCCTCGCTCGCCGCGATCTGCGTCATGCCCATCGCGGCGCGGGCATCGCCGCAGGCGGCCAGCAGCAGGCTGGCCGCGATCGTCGCGCCGGCCATCCACCCCATCGTCTTCCTCATCTCGTCGCTCCTCGTCGAGGGCAACGGCCCCCGGTGAGCGCAACGATCGTCGGCGCGCGGCGATTCGTCTCGCCGAAAGCAACAATGCCTGGCCGATTTCAGGAATCGGCCAGCTTTTCGCGGCGGAATTCGGTCGGCGTGAGGCCGGTGGCGGCCTTGAAGGCGCGATTGAAGGGCCCGATCGACTGGAAGCCGGCCTCCAGCGCGATGCTCAGCACCGGCAGCTCGCGCCGCTGCGGATCGGCCAGCGCGCTACTCGCCTCGGCGAGCCGGTAGCCGTTGACGAAGGCGTTGAAGTTGCGGTGGCCGAGGCGCTGGTTGATCAGCCGGCGCAGGCGGTACTCGGGCACGGCCAGGCGCGCGGCCAGCGTGGACACGCTCAGGCCTTCGTCGCGGTAGGCGCGCTCCTGCGCCATCGTGCGCTCCAGCGCCTGCGCGAGGCGCTCCTCGGCCGGATCGGGGCCGGCTGGCGCGGCCGGTTCCGGCTCTGCGGCGGCCACCGCCGGCGCGGCCAGCGGGAACAGTTCGGACGGCCCCAGGCGCAGCAGTTGCCAGGCGATCACCGCGATCATGGCCAGCATCGCCGACACATCCACCAGGGCCAGCAGTGGCGGCAGCCGGCCGCTCGGCGAGGCCAAACGCGCCGCCAGCATCGCCACGGTGTAGCTCACGCCGGTGACCACGATGAACAGGCGCAGGCGGCGGCGTTGCTCGACCAGGTCGGCACGCCAGTGCTGCGCTGCGGCCTGCGCCGCCAGCACCGCGAAGAGCAGCGGCACCGCGCGCTGCAGGCCGACCGTGACCTCGCGCAGCGCCCAGGCGCCCTGCGTCACCGCCAGCGTGCAGTTGGCCAGGCTGAGCAGCGCCACGCCGCCCCAGGCCAGCGCATGGACCGGCCGCGGCTCGAACGCATCGTCGAACAGCGCGCGCACGAAGATCCAGAACAGCACGACGTTGGCGACCGACACCGCGATCAGCGGCGCCTGCCAGAGGAAGGGCAACGTGGCCTCGACCCAGGGCGTGGCGCCTATGGTCTGCACGACCTGCCCGAGCGCCAGCGCGACGCCGGCCAGCGCCGCCGGCGAGCGACGCCGGTCACGCCACAGCACCGCGGCGACCAGCACCAGCAGCGCCAGCAGCATGCCGCGCAGCGCGGCGTCGAGCAGGGTCAGCGACACGGGTGCGTCAGGGCTTCGTGCTCAGCTTGCCGGAGCGCCAGAGCAGGAAGGCGTAGACGTCGGCCAGCTGGCTGTAGGCCTGCTGCGCCGTGCTGCCCACGCCGTGGCCGGCCTGCATGTCGATGCGCATGAACACCGGCTTGCCGCTGCTCGTGGCCTGCTGCAACCGCGCCGCCGCCTTGGCGCTGTGCCACACGTCCACGCGCGGATCGTTGATGCCGTGGATCAGCATCACCGCCGGGTAGGCCGTGCCGTCCCTGATCTGGTGGTAGGTGCTCATCTCCAGCAGCGCGGCGAACTCGGCCGGGTCCTTCACCGTGCCGAACTCGGAGATGTTGGTGATGCCGTTGGCCGACTCCTCCGATCGGATGGCATCGAGCACGCCGACATCGAACACCGCGGCGGCGAACAGCTCCGGCGCCGTGGTCACCGCGCGGCCGACGAAGATGCCGCCGGCGCTGGTGCCCCAGATGCCCAGCGTGGCCGGCGAGGCGTAGCGCTGCTCGATCAGCCAGCGCGCGCAGGCGATGCCGTCCTTCCAGGTGTTCGGCTTGGTGGTCTTGAAGCCGGCGCGGTACCAGGGGTCGCCGTAGGCGCCGCTGCCGCGCACGTTGGCGAAGGCGATCACGCCGCCGCGCTCCAGCCAGGCGACGCTGCGCGGGTCGAACCAGGCCTCGAAGCTGAAACCGTAGGCACCGTAGCCGATCAGCAGCGTCGGGTTGCTGCCGTCGCGCACCAGGCCTTGCTTGTGGATCACCGCCAGCGGCACGCGCGCGCCGTCGTGGCTGGTCACCAGCACCTCGGAGACCGCCAGTTCCGGCATGCCGGGCGGGCGCTGGCTCTTGCGCAGGCCGGTGTCGCGGACGCTGCCATCGGCTTTCACCGCCAGCACACGCGGCGGGTCGGTCCAGGTGCTGGTGGTCACCCAGGGCTGGCGGTAGGCGCGGCCGGCGTCCTCGACGAGGAAGGTCGAGCCGGCGCTGGACGGCGCGACGTCGGCGCCGTCGCGCGGCGTGCCCGCGGCGTGGCGCATCACGCGCGTGTTGAAGCCTTGCGATACCTCCGTGTAGATCGCATCGCGGCCGAGCGCGAACTCGCGCAGCACACCTTGTGTCGGCTCGGCCACCACCTCGCGCGCCCGCGACAGCTCGGGCTGCTTCAGGTCGAGCGCGAGCACACGGCTGCGCGGCGCACCGGCGTAGGTGCGCAGGTAGAGGGTGTCGCCGCGCAGTTGCGCATCGGTCAGCTTGTCGGCAGCGCTGCTGATCTGCCGCCAGGGGATGCTGCGCTGGCCCAGCGTTGCCAGCGGCGCGACGAACAGCTTGCCCTCGGGCACCGTGGTGTCGGTGGTGCGCGCGATCATCCAGCGGCTGCCGGGCGAGAAGAACACCGAGCCGACGTCGATGCGTTCCAGCTTCAGCGAGGCATCGACCAGCGGCCCGAAGATCGGCCGCGGCAACGCCTTCGGCCGGGCCAGGTCGATCAGCATCACGGACGCATCGAGGTAGGTCTCGGTCTCCGGTGCGCCCGCCGGCAGTTCGCGGTTCTGCGTGAAGGCCAGGCGGCGGCTGTCCGGCGTCCAGCTGACCCATTCCCAGTGCACGCGCGGCACCGGCTCGCGCAGCGAACGGCCGCTGGCGATGTCCATCAGGTGCAGCGACGCATCCTCCGAGCCGCCGGCGGACACGCCATAGGCCAGCGTGCGCCCGTCCCACGAGGGC
>NZ_CALRZC010000222.1:0-13552 GCF_943372545.1 Variovorax sp. YR752
AGGATCTGCGGCCCGCACCCCGCGCGGCAGAGCATCGGCTGCAGTCGCGCACGCAGGTCCGGATCGAGCCCGAGTTCGTCGAGCTCGACGCCGCCGGGCTGGCGCAGCAGGCACCAGTCGTCGCGTGCCGGGTCAACGAGTTCGCGGCCGAGCAGCCAGTTCAACCACGGCCCGTCGAGCCCGATGGCGTGCGCGATCCATGACTGCTCGGCACTGCCCCGCAGCACGAGCGTCCTGGCGCGCATCAGCGGTGAGGTGGCATCCATGCGCGACAGGACCTGCAGCCGTTGCTCGGCGTCGCAGGCCAGCATGTTGGCGGCCAAGTCGGGCGTCGGGCGCTTGCGCGTGAGGTCGTCCTGCAGGTAGCCATAGACCTTCTCGTACTTGAGATCGACATCAGGCGCCAGCGCGATCAGCAGCAGCGCTAGGTCGACATCGGCAAGCCCCTGCTCGGCCGCCACTCGCTGCAGGCGAGGCACCATGCGCGCCGCGCCACCGAGCAGGCCGGCCACGCCGTCGACGCCAAACTCCGGGTGATGGGTTGCGGCCAGCAGAAGCTCGACGTCTGCACGCTCGAGATGCATGCCGCGCCATGGGTCGAGCAGCGTCGCTGGCCCGAGCCGGCGTGCCAGCCTGTCCACCGCGGCGCCGAGCACCGTGTCTAGCAGCCGCAAGGCCTCGGCAAGGCCACCCGCCGGCTCGACACTGCGGGTCATGAGGGGCTCCTTCGCCCATCGACGCTCGCTCGGGCGGCAACGGCCGCATCGAGCGCACGATCGTCGCCCAGCCTGCGGTAGCGCCGTCTGCCGTCCTGACCGGCGCTCTGCTCAAGCACTCCGCGAGCCACCATCCAGTCGAGTGCGCCTGCCAGCACCTTGGTGGATGCCGGCTCGGCGGCCAGCCACCACTGCGCAATGCCCTCCGCAGAGTCGCAGGCCAGGGGGTGCGCGCGCAAGTGCCGCGCCAGCTGGAGCACGGTTGCCGTCACGTCGTTCTCGTCCATGGATGTGGTGCCATCTGCGACGCATGAACGCACACGGCATGCCAGCCGAGGCCGATCGTTAAGTGCTTGATTTGCATGGCATGGCCGTGAAGCCGTCGGCCCTCGGCAGGACGTTCTTGTCGCGGCGCGGTGGTGCCGGCAAACCGCATCCCGAGGCCTGGCGCGGCCTTGGGACCCAGGACATTCTTGTCCTGGTCACGCCGGAAAATGTCCGCGTCGCGCTCTCGGTGCGGCTGCGACGTCAGTCGAGCGGGCTGCGGAAGTCGTCGGAGGCGATGCGGTACTTGCGCATCAGCTCGAAGAAGGCGCGCCGGTTCTTGCCGGCGGCAAGCGCGGCGTGGGTGACGTTGCCCTCATTGGCGCCGAGCAATTGCGCGATGTATCCGCGCTCGAAATCCTCGACGACGCGGGCCTTCAGCGAGCGGAACGAACCGTCGAGGAGCGCAGCGTCCGGCCGACCACAGTCCAGATCGTCGGCGTCGAGCCTGGTCTGACGCGCCAGCACGGTGGCCCGCTCGATGACGTGCTGCAGTTCGCGCACGTTTCCCGGCCAGTCGTATGCCAGCAGCCGGTTCAAGGCACGCGGCGTGAGCCCGTCGACGGGGCACTTGAACTCGCGCGCGAAGTGCCGCACGAAGTGCTGCGACAAGGTGGCGATGTCTTCAAGCCGCTCGCGCAGCGGTGGCAGTGCCAACGGCAGCACGTTCAGCCTGAAAAACAGATCCTGCCGAAACTCGCCACGTTCGGCCAGCCGACCGAGGTCACGGTTGCTGGCAGCGATGACACGCACATCGGCGTGCAGCAAGGCGTTGGAGCCGACCGGCCGAAACTCGCGCTCCTGCAGGAAGCGCAGGAGCTTGGCCTGTGCCGGCAGCGGCAGGCAGTCGACGTCGTCCAGAAACAGCGAGCCGCCCTCGGCCTCCTTCACCAGGCCGTTGCGCTGCGCATGCGCCGTCGTGTAGGCACCGCGGACGTGCCCGAAGAGTTCGTCCTCGACGAGGTCGTGCGGAATGGCCCCGCAGTTGATCGCGACCCAGGGGTCGGCCGCACGCGCCGATGTGTAGTGCAGCGCACGCGCGAAGATCTCCTTGCCGGTGCCCGTCTCGCCGAGGATCAGCACCGTGGCATCGCACTTGGCGTAGCGGTTCAGGCGCTCGATCTGGGCCACGAAGGCCGGGCTGCCGCCGATCAGGTTGCGTGCCAGGCGCTGCGCCGCCGTCATCTGCGAGCTCAGCTCGAACAGCACCGGCGCGTTCGCGCGAGCCCGGTGCAGGCGTGCCCGAAGCTCTTCGTCGGCGAAAGGTTCGAACAGGAAGTCGGGTATCGCGCTGTGCGCGATGGCCTGCGCCCAGGCGAGCAGCGATTCATCGCAAAGGGCGAGCATGGGCGGCGTGCCGAACTTGTCGAGCTCGGCCAGCGTCGCCTCCAGTTCGGCATAAGTGCCGTGGCTGGCCAGCCGCAGAAGGCGGAAGTCGCAATCGGGCGCGCTGGCGGGATCGCCGGCGAGCGGGAAGTTCACGACGTCGACGCCCAGCGAAGCCTGCAGCCGCACTCGCCATTGTTCATCTTCACCGAGGGAATTCGCGGCCGAGCCGCCGCTGAGCAGCACGCAGCATGGCCTGGCCACGTCCGGCGTGTTGCCTGGGGTGTGGCTTGCATGGAGGGCGGATCGTCTTGCGCTCACAACTCGACCTGGCCGGTCAGGAGTCCGGCTCGACGCTTGCGGACTTCGGTAGCACCGCCGCGGCTTGTTCGATGCTCAGCATGCTCATCTCCGGCGAAAAGGTCAACGATCGGTGAGTCCGGCCGCGCCATGCTCAGCCCTGCACCGGTCGCAGCCGGTCGAACAGCCAGTGATAGGCGTAACCGTAGGCGGCATAGACCAGCCCCAGCGCGATGTCCACCGCCAGGGCTTGCCACCAGCCCAGCCCGGTCAGCCACACGATGATCGGGCAGGTGGCCAGCACCGAACTCACCTCCAAGCCCAATGCATGGAGCACACGCAGCAGGTGCGGTCGCGCACTGGCCACCCGCCTTGCAACATGGGCCTCGACGAGGTCGAACGCCGTGTTGTAGATCGCCGCCCAGGCCATCACCGCCGCCGACAAGGCCACCAGCAACACGAGCGATTCCGCCGCGCGCACGTCGCCGGCCCAGGCCACCAGCGGAGCTACCAGCAGCAGCCCACCGGCCTCGAAAAGGAGTGTCTGCAGCACCCGCTCGCGCAGACTGCGCAGCGGCACATCCATCGCTCGGCCCAACTCTTTTTTCATCGCCGCTCGCGCGCCTACCAGGCTTGCGGCGCATACACCGCCACCACCAGCGCACACACCGGCTCGCCTTCGCAGGTAGCGCTGGCGATTTCGGTGTGCACCGGGCCGAGGTCGAGGCCACGGCCCTGCTGCATGGCCACCAGCGTGTGCGCCAGATCCTGGCTCAAGCGCTCGCGGTCAATGTCGTGCAGTTCGACGAACAGGCCCTGGCCTCCGTCGGCATGTTGCACCCAGCCGATGCCGGCATGCACCGTCTGACCCGGACTTGCGCTGCGCGTCTGCGACAGCACCACATACAGCCGCTGACCCCAATGCTCGGCCGGCGTGACCCAGGTTCGCCGCTCGATGCGACTGCCTGGCGGGATCACCGATGACAGGCAAAGGAGGTTGTAGTTGGCGACACCCGCGTCGCGCAGCGCTGCGTCGAACGCAGCAAGCTCGGTCGGCCCGCGACCGACGCCGCGCGACATGACGATGCTGCCGAAAGCTGCGCGGCTCATTGGGCACGCGACTGCGGTGGCGCGGCCAGGCTGCAACTCCCGTGCGTGCAAACCTCGAAGGCGTCGTCCACCTTGACCAAGCCGCGGCGTACCGCGACGCGGTAGATCTCGCAGCCCAGGCACACGCCGAGCGCGGTCTCCAGCCACATCAGCGTCATGCAGATGACGCAGATCGTGAGCGGCACTGCGCCTCGAACATCCCACTGGGTGATTGCCGTCATCGCGCCGGACATCACCACGCCGAGCGTCCACGCGAAGCGCTTGGGTGCGGCCGACACCCACAGCGGTGACTGCCGAGCCACCAGCCGCGCCGCGAGCCAGCCCACCGGGCTGCCACGCAGGCCGGCAACACTGCGCAGCACGAACTCGATGAAGAAGAAGGCCGTCACCCACTTGATCGGCGCGTAGCGCTGCGCCAGCCAGGCCTGGACGAAAGCGAAGGCCGCCAGAGCCAGCGTGATGCCGGCCGCGGCGCGCACCTGCTGCTCGTTGAACACGGTGCCCCGCACCGGTCGGCCCTGCAGCTGCAGGCCAGGTATGTGCTCGCCGAAAGTGATGCTCATGGAGATCTCCTGCCAAGGCGCGGTTGAAGAATGTTGAGCCGGCCAAGCGATGCCGGCATCCCCTGAAGGACGGCCCCCCCTAAGGCAGCAGGCGTCGTCCGCCATGGCGCTCGTCCTGCAGGCCGTCGCATGGCGCAACGGCATGCCAGCGCGCCAGGCGGTCGGGCTGCACCTCGAACCAGATGGCGTAGAGCTGTGGTCCGTAGCGCACCATCTCGCGGCCGATGCGCGCGGCGTCGCAGTGGCCTGCATCCGCCAAAGCCGCGAACGCATCAAAGGCGCGGCGGAAGTGACCCACTTCGTAGTCGCTGCGAGCCGCCTCGTAGTCGAGTTCTTGGGCTTGCACGGTACCGAGCGGTGCGGCAGCCAGCAGGCTGACAGCGACAAGGTGCCGCGTGCTTGGAGATTTCATGTTCGTTCCTCCCGGTCGTGGCGATCGATTCAGGGTGCGCTGGTCAGGGCAGCACACGCAGCAGCCCCAGGCCGTTGTCGGTGCCGCTGCGCGCCAACCCGCCCACTACCGCGCGGCCGTCGGGCTGCTGCAGCATTGCGCGTGCGCCATCGGAGGCGCCGAAGAAGTCGACGATCAGCCTGCCGCTGCTGCCGAAGCTCGTGTCCAGCACTCCGTCGGCCAGGTGCCGCGTGACGAGAAAGTCGTCGAAGTCTGAAATCTGCAGCGTGGTGCCACGCGCGAAACCGGCGGTGAGGATGCGTCCATCGGACAGCAGCACCGGCACGCGCGCGTGGTCGCCACCGACCGAGAAGGCGGCCAGGGCCACACCCAGCGTGCCGAAGGTCTCGTCCAGCGTGCCGTCGGGCTTCAATCGCGCCAGCGCATGCTGGTACAAGCCCGCTGCATCGGCACGCGCCTCCAACGTGAGCACCATCCTGCCGTCGGGCTGGACGGCCACGCCGGTGGCTTCGTCCCAGTCGGCGGTGAGCGGCAGCCTGAGCGCCAGTTCCACGACCCCGCTGGCCGACACGCGCAACACGCCGGTGTCGGGTGTAGCGCTGGGGCTGGTGGCGGCGCGGCCCACCAGCACGATGGCGCCATCCCCTTGTAAGGCCATCGCGGAGGCACTGTCGAAGTTGCCACCGATGTTGACCGTGAGCTTGCCGCCGGCGCCGAAGCCGGCGTCCAGCGCCCCGTTGGCATCCAGCCGCGCCAGCGCAAGGTCGCTGGCACCGACGACCGTGACCAGGGCCATGCCGCCGAGCACGATCTTGCCGTCGGGCTGCACCGCGATGGCGGTGGCATCGTCGGCGCGGCCGGCGATGTCCACCCGCACGAAGCCGGCGCTGCCGAAGCTGGTGTCCACGGTTCCGTTGGCCAGGTAGCGCTTGACACCCATGTCCTCGGCGGTGGTGCTGCCGCTGGCCGCACGGGTCAGGCCGGCCACCAGGATGCCGCCATCGGCCTGCAACGCCACTGCGCGCAACAGGTCCAGTGCGTTGCCGCCCAGCGTGGCGCTGACCACGCCATTGCTTCCGAAGCTCGTGTCCAGCGTACCGTCGACCTGATAGCGCAGCAGCTTGTTGAAGTCGGTCAGCACCACGATGCGCCCGTCGGGCTGCAAGCCCATCGAGAGGATGCGGCCGTACGACCGGTTGGCCACCTTGCCGCCGCCGAAGCTGGTGTCCAACCCGCCACCAGCCGGCGGTGGCGCGGGCGGGTCGCACACGACAGCCAGGTCGGTGACGTTGGCGTTGCCCACCGTGCCCTGTCCATTCGTGACGCGGCAGGTCTGCAACGGGTTGCTCGGCTGCACCTCGACGTCAAGGCTGTAGACCGTGCCGGGTGCAAAGGTGCCGGGCAGCGTGAATGGGCCGGACGCATCCACCCGCACGTCGAAGCCGTTGCTGCGCACGAACAGGCCGCTGCCGACCAGGCCGGAGACGCTACCACCGAGGGTGTAGCTCTGGTGGCGCGTGTCGTAGTCGGAGATGGTGACGGTGCCCGTCGCCATGGCCCCCAGCCCCGCGCAAGCACGCACGTCGGACAGCTCGAGCTCGAAGCGCTCGTCGGGCTCCAGCATGCCGTCGCGCGGGATCCATAGCTCCACCGCCTCGTCGCCTTCATGGCCATCGGCGAACTCCAGCGTCTGCGACAGGGCCTCGTAGTCGATGCCACCGGTCGCGTCGGCATCGCGCGTGCTGATCCGCACGCTGGCTGCGCCCTTGCTGCCACCGCCGCGACGGACCCACACTTTCAGCCGTTGCCCTTCATCGGCGGTGACCGCAGCAGTGGTGAACTCGAACACGCCCGCTGCCGGGTCGGGCGGGCCGCTGCAGATCGCCAGCGGCGGATTCGGCGCGCTCGCCGGCTCCGGCTCAGGCAAGGGGATCGGGTCGGCGCCTTCCACCGTTGACTCCATGGCCTGCCCGGTCACCGGATCCTGCAGCCACACCGTGATGCCCGATTCGCCCTGCATGCCGTTGTAGGCATTGGCGACCACACGGGCCTCGATGTAGAACTTCTCGCCCTTGGGAATCTGGTCGAGTGGCACATCCAGCGACACCGGCGATCGCAGCGTGAGCCTGGCGTGGTGCGTGCCGGTGCCGTTCTCGCGCCAGTACTCCTTGACGAGATCGGTGCCCTCCCAGGCATTGAAGAACCCCTTGTCTGGCTGAGCGTCCGGCCCGTACTCGGTGCCGCGGTATTCCCAGGCGTCCTGCAGTCCGGCGAGCTCGGCATAGCCCCGCCAGTTGGCCAAAAAGGAGCCGTCGCTCACGCGGCGCAGGTCGACGAGGTATTCCACCTTGCCCACCAGGTTGCCGCTGCAATTGGCGGCGTTCGCCGGCTCGCAACCCGTGCTGTAGCGCGTGTTGCCGCTGGCGGCCTCGATCACCACCGCCGAGACCTTGAGCCGCAGGCGCGCCGCGGCCGACACCTTCTGGTAGTGCTGGCGCTGTTCGTAGATCGCCCGGGTCTCGATGGCGTAGTTGTTGTCCGCTGAGGGCCAGGGCGAATCCAGCCTCACGCCGTAGACGGTGCCGTCGTAGGTGCTGTAGACCTCGCCCTCGCTGTCCGGCCCGCGACCCGGCGGCAGGAATCCGCCCGGCGCGTAGGCAAACTTGTAGGGCGGGTCGTTGATGTTGCCGAAGCCTGCTCGATGGTGCGGCGAGCCCGGCGTGTCGGTGTAGCGCATCGCGTTGTTGGCCCGGTGGGCGAACCACCAGGTGCGGGTCAGGTTCACGATCTCCACACCGGAGATGGGCCCGGGGTCGGGCTCTTCTTCGGCCGGCTCGCTGCCACCGCAGGCGGCCAGCAGCAGCGCCAGCAGCGCTGCGCTGGCCGCCTGCCGCACAAGCGCGGTACGGCCATGCGTCGGCGCACGGGGATGGCGGTCGAACAACTGGAGACGGTCGGTCACGGTGGGCTCCCTTCGGGCACTCGCTCATCTCTGCCCTTCTCTGCTGGTATGAACGAGGCAGCCCGGGAGAACCGGCAGCACGCCGCGCCAAGGCCCCACCCCCTAGGGAGCAAAGCCGGCTGCAGTGTCTTGTCTTCACGTGCGCCTATGAAGTAAGTTACCTCCCCTAGAACCGGGTCGCCGTCGCGACCTCGAGGGAGGAAATCCAGGTGACACGTGCCGCGCCGCGCCGCGCCGCATTCAGCGCCGTAGAGGTCTGCGCCATCCAGGCCCAGACCGAGGCGTTGCTGCGCACCGAGCTGTGGCGCCAAGCGCCGCGCCAACAACGGCTGCTGCGCCACATCGTGCAGGCCACGCTGGCCGACGACGCGCAGCGTCTCCATGGCCAGGTGCTGGGCCGCGAGGTGTTCGATCGCGGCCCGGACTTCGACCCCACGGTGGACCCGATCGTGCGCGTGGAGGCCGCACGGCTGCGCGCCAAGCTGTTGTCACACTACGCCGGCGCGGGCGCGCATGACGCGGTATGGATCGAGGTGCCCAAGGGCGGGTATGCGGCACGCTTCGTGTTTCGCGCGCCGGATGCAATCGCTGCCGAGACGGCGGCACCCGACCTGCTGGCCTGGCTGCCGGGCCCGACCCAGGCGGCGCGGCGTGAACCGCTGGCCGGCGGCATTGCCGCGTTCTGGTCGCTCGATGCGCCCGGGCTCGAGCAGGCCCAGCAGCGGTTCGCGGACGCGGTGGCACGCGACCCCGGCTATGCGGCGGCCCACGCCTGGCTGGCCGTGGCCGCAATCAACCGGCACGCCTTCACACTGGATCTCACCGATGCCTCGCTGCACCTCGCCCGACACCACGCCAGCCGGGCGTTGGCTCTGGCCCCCGACCTGGCACTGGCGCATGCCACCCACTGCGCAGTGATGACCTGGGGCGGCCAGCCCGATGTGGGCATCGCTGCGGGCCAGAGAGCGCTGGCGATTGACCCCAACTACGCCGATGCGCATGCGCTGCTGAGCCTGGCACTGGCATGTTCGCTTCGGCTGCAGGACGCCCTGGCCGAAGTCGACCTGGCGTTGCAACTCGCGCCACATCCGCCTGGTTATGTGTACTGGGTCAAGGGCATGACACTGCAGATGATGGATCGCGACGCTCAGGCGCGAGGCGTCTATGCCGAAGGTCTGGCGGCTTCGCCGTCACATCCGTGGTGTCGCATCGGTCTGGCCTTGAGTCTGTTGCGCACCGGGCAGATCGAGCAGGCGCACGAACAGGTTGAATGCTTCCGGCGCTGGTTTCCGCATCCGCAATTGCTGTTTCGCAATCGGTTCCTGGGTACCGAGGTGCGTGCGCGCCACGCGGTCGCGATGGGGCGGCTGGGGTTCGTGGCACTGAGCTAGGCGCCCGCGAACCCACGACCCGGCGTCCGAATGCGACAAGAGAAGTGCCCGGCAGTACCCTACTCACCAGAAAAACATGAACGAGCAAGCCAACCCGATCGACGAGTTGTATGAGACGGCCTACGCCGAACTGCGGCGACTGGCCCATGCGCGACTGCGCGCCGGCGGGCGCGACGTGCTGATCGACACCACCGCGCTGGTGCACGAGTCCTATCTCAAGCTCAGCCGGGCCGAACACCTGCGGTTTCCGGATCGGATCTCGTTTTTCGTCTATGCAGGCAGGGCCATGAGATCCATCGTCGTCGACATGCTGCGCCACCGCCTGAGCGACCGCGGTGGCGGGGGTGCCGCGCATGTCACGTTGACCGGTGACGTGCTGGATCAGGCCGGCATCCCGGCCGAGGCGTCGCACATTCTGCGCGTGCACGATGCACTGGCCGACATGGGCAAGGTGGACCAACGCATGACGCGGGTGGTGGAGATGCGCTACTTCGCCGGCATGACCGAGCTGGAGATCGCCGACGCTCTGGGCGTGAGCGAGCGCACCGTGCGCAACGATTGGGAGCAGGCACGGCTGTTCCTGCTCGAGGCGTTGCGTTGAGCCGCTGCAGACCGGCGCAGCTGACATGAGCACGCCCTTCGACCTGGACCCTGCCGCCTGGACGCGGCTGCGCGAACTGCTGGGACAGGCGCTCGCGCTGGAGGGCCTGCACCGCGACAAATGGCTGGCCGCGCTGCCCGCAGCCGACGCGGCGCTGGTGCCCCGCCTGCGCGCATTGCTGGCACATGCAGCACAAAGCGAGCATCACGCCAACGGCCAGGCAGGCGATGGCGCGTCCGCGCCCATTGCCGCCCGGCTCATGAACACGCTGCCCAAGGTGGAGACGTGCCAGTTTGCCGCCCCGCTGCCGGTGGCGGTTCCCGCCGAGCTCGTGGGGCCCTACCGGCTGCTGCGCGAGCTGGGTCATGGCGGCATGGCCAGCGTGTGGCTGGCCGAGCGCACCGATGTGCTGCAGGGCCGGCTGAGCGCGGTGAAGCTGCCTCTGGGCGCCTGGCATGGCGCCGGCCTGGCCGAACGGCTGGCGCGCGAGCGCGCCATCCTCGCGACACTGAACCACCCGAACATCGCCACGCTTTACGACGCCGGCGTCGACGCTGCCGGCCGCCCTTGGCTGGCACTGGAATACGTGGAGGGTGAACGCATCGATGCCTATGCGGCGCGGCTGGCGCTGGATGTGCAGGCGCGGCTGCGGCTCTTCCTGCAGGTGGTGCGCGCGGTGGCCTATGCGCATGGCCGGCTGGTGGTGCACCGCGACCTGAAGCCCGCCAACATCCTGGTCACCGATCGAAGCCAGGTGAAACTGCTCGACTTTGGCATCGCCAAGCTGCTGGGCGACGACCTTGCAGCCGCCGACGCCACCGAACTCTCCCGCCAAACCGGCCGCGTGCTCACGCCCGACTATGCGGCGCCCGAGCAGATCGCCGGCCTGCCGCTGGGCACGGCCTGCGACATCTATGCGCTGGGCGTGGTGCTGTACGAGCTGCTGGCCGGCGAGCGCCCCTATCGCCTGCCTGTCGGTTCGAGTGCGGCGCTGGAGAAAGCCGTGCTGGAGTTGCAGCCACGACCGCCCAGCCAACGCACGCCGGATGCGTCGCGCGCACGCGCGCTGCGCGGCGACCTCGACACCATCGTGCTGAAGGCGCTGATGAAGCAGCCCGCCGAGCGCTACGCCTCCGCCGAGGCGCTGGCCGAAGACATCGAGCGCCACTTGCGGCGTGAGCCGGTGCTGGCACGTCCCGCCAGCAACTGGTACCGGATACAGCGCTTCGTCGAACGGCGCCGCCTGGCTGTCGGAGCCGCCGCGACGCTTTCCATCACGGTACTCGGCGGCGCGGCTGCTGCGATATGGCAGGCCGACCTTGCCCGCAACGAGCAGCGCCGCGCCGAGGAAGTCAAGCGCTTCATCGCGGGCCTCTTCGCAGATGCGGATCCCTGGCGCGCCCAGCGCACCAAGCCCGACGCGAGCCACCTCTTGCGCCGTGCACGCGAGCGAGTGAATCGCGAGTTCGCCGAGCGACCCTCCCTGCGCGTCGAACTGCTCAACGTTATTGGCGCGAGTCTTACCGCGCTGGAGGACTTCCCCGACGCCCAGGCGACACTCCTCGCAGCGGCCGATCTCGCCGACCGGACACTGCCGACGAACGATGAGCTTCGTGTGCGCAGCCACTTCCTGCTTGGAGAGTTGTACCTGAGCAGCCAACGAACTCCGGAACTCAAGGTGGAACTGCAGCGTTTGCTGCCGCTGCTCCATGCCGACGAAGCCCGCAACGCGCGTGACCTGGTGTATGCGCTGCACTGGCAGGTGCAAGTGGACAACGACGAGGGCTTGTACAAGGAGATGGAGGCCACTGCGCGCCGGGCCCTGTCAATAGCCGCGGCGCGCCTGCAGCCAGATGACCCGGCGCAAGTGCTGGCACGCCGCTCGCTGGCCAACGCCCTGGAAAACCAGGGGCTGACGGCGGCCGCGCGCGCGGAATCGACGGATGCCTTTGCACTTTCGTCACGCATCTTCGTGAGCGAACCGAAGCACCCACTGCACAACGACACCCGCTTCGTGCACGCTCGAATCCTGAGTGCGGCCGGGGAGCACGAGGCTGCGCTGCCCCTGATGGGGAAGTCGATCGAGGTGGCGTCCGAATTCCTCGGTTCCGACAGCTTGCAGGTCGCCACGATGCTGAGGGAAATGGTGTCGCCCATGATGGAAACCCATCGGCTGCGCGAAGGGCTGGCCGTCAGCCAGCGGGCACTGCGGATCCTGGAAAAACACCACCGTGAAGACTCGGTCCACCTGGCGTACGCGCGCGTGGCTCTGGGCACCATCGAGCGCGAACTGAGGCAGGGCGATTGCGGTCACAACTCCTTCGCCACCGCAGTGCGGGCATTGGCGCAAGAGCTTGGCGCAGACCACGCCTACACGCTGGACGTGCGGGCCAACGCGGCACTGGGACTGGCCCTCGCCGACAACGCAACGGAAGCGGCAGGCGAACTCGACGCCATCGCTGCACGATTCCGTGCCAGCGGACAGCCGACCTTGGACAAGGTCACGGTCTACCGCGCGCTGGCCCATCGCAAGAGCGGGCGTGCCAAAGCAGCGGCAGTGATCCTGCAAGCTGCGCTGGCCACCTTGACTCAGGCGCGTGAACTGGAGCGCGCGCGGCTCGAGATGGCACAGATTCATCTCGCGCTGGACGAGCCGGGCAAGGCGGCCGACCTGCTGCGCCTGCTGCCACCGCGCGAGGCCTCGCTGCGACCCGCCCACGCAGAGGCTGACATCGCGCTGGGGCGCGCCAGGCTCGCGCTGGGCGATGGTGTGCAAGCCATCGCCTACTTCCAGCGTGCAGACGAATTCTGGCGAGGTTTCGACCCGTCGCATCGCGAGGCACGCGCTGCACGTACGTGGCTGGCGCGAGCACACAACGGACGCGACTCGGGCAGCGGGGCTCGCTCAGAGCGTCACCCCACGTGACACCGAAACCCCCTGCCCGTTGAGTGAATCTAGTCTCGAACTCAAGCCCGACCACGCCGCATCCAGGCAGATTGGCTGAGTCGTTGTTCAGAATGTTCACCTCCGGTGCGCCGCCCGGCGGCGAAGACATCGAAGTAGCGAGCGCGATCGGCTTGGCGCTCGGCAAGGGGCTGCGGCAGACGGCTGCCATCTACGCGCCGCCCCGCGTACTCGCCGTAGGACGGGCCGAGGGCGCTCGCGTTCAACATCAGTGCGTCGGTGTGGGCTTGGGGAATTCGCAGCGTCAACTTGGCGGTCTCTTGGGCTGGGGCATGGCCCGGGGTCTGACCGTCAGACCCCCTCTTCATCGGCGCTACCGCCGCCGAGGTGCGCAAGTCACGATTCATGACAACGGCCCGGCGCACGAGCTGGGCAACGCCCATACCCCGGCAGGCCGCAGCTGCACGGACGGCATCGCTGATGCCGCGCAGTTCGATCGTCACGCGATCACGCGACGGGCTCGCCATGTCGAGTCTCACGCCAGATGCCGTGTGGCACCCATTTGCTGGCGGCCAGCCTATCCTGCAATCAACCAAGACTCTTCCATGCAGTCAGGTAGATCGTGCGCCGTGGATGCTCGGCACTTCTCTTCGATGCCGCCGTTGCGGACCTCCAAGCGGGTCGGTGCCAGCTATGCGACGCATAGGCGATGCATAACCGAACCGTATCCGCACCGAAAGCGAACCGTATCCGACGCGACGGTGGCTCAATCGTAGTGAGGGTCGGACAGTCCGAGTCGGTGAGGTCACGCTGGGTCGCACGCCTTCCTGGCGCAGCGGCACACCCGGTTGCCCGGCTGGCCAAGCCCGGTCAAGGGCGGGCAGCGCCCGGCGTAGCGAACCCTTGACGGGGCGCGGCCAGCCCACACGCTGGCTCGGGGTT